>NZ_JAEMQX010000100.1 GCF_016463645.1 Sphingopyxis sp.
TGTCGGGCGAGGCGGCGTTCAACACGCTCGACAATATCGCGTCGATCGCGGTGCTGGATCCGACGGGGGCGTGGGTCGACCAGCCGTTCGAAGGCGGCACCGGCGGCGTCAGCGAGGATCGCTACGAGGGATTGCTGAGCTTCGGGCGCAAGCTCACCGACAAGCTCAATTTCCAGATCATCGCGGGGGCCGAACATTCGACGATCACCCAGACCGGCGCCAACGGGCTGACGCGCAGCTTTTTCCGGCCGAAGGGTTCGATCTCGCTCGCCTGGGCGCCGTCGGCCGATTTCGACGTGTCGGTGAAGCTCCGGCGGCGGGTGCTCCAGCTCAGCTTCTACGACTTTCTCGCGCGCGCCTTCCTCAACGATGGCAACCAGAATGAGAGCAACAACGACCTCCGCCCGCAGCAGGACTGGACCTATGAGGGCGAGATCAACAAGAAGCTGGGGGCGTGGGGCTCGACCAAGCTGATCTTCATCTATCGCGACGTCGAGGACCGCGTCGACGTGATCCCGATCGGCGTCGATGGCGAGGCGGTGGGCAATATCGCCAGGGCGAAGGCGGGGGCGATCGACTGGACCTCGACCTTCAACCTCGACCCTGCGGGACTCAAGGGCGTGAAGCTCAACACGCGGTTGCTGCTGCAGAAAAGCTCGCTGCGCGATCCGTTCACCGGCGAGAAGCGGCAGTGGAGCGGATTTACCGACACGGTAATCGAACTGGGGCTGCGGCACGATATTCCCGCGAGCGACTGGGCGTGGGGCGGCGATTTCGAATATTCGCATTATCAGCCCAATTACCGCCGCAACCAGACCGACAAGGTGTGGGAAGGTCCGGTGTGGGCGTCGCTGTTCGTCGAGAACAAGGATGTCCTGGGGCTCACGGTGCGGGCGCAGATCTCGAACATGGTCAACGCCCGGTCGAAGCGCGACCGCACCGTCTATACCGGGGTGCGCGGCGAGAGCCCGATTTCGTTCATCGAAGAGCGCGACCGGCTGATCGGGCCGATCTTCGTCTTTTCGGTGCGCGGCAAATTCTGACTCTCAGGATGGCGGGATGACGGCGCGGCGGATCAAAATCTATTTCGACGGGGGGTGCCGGCCCAATCCGGGGCGGATGGAAACCGCCGTCGTGACCGGCGGTGCCGCGGTGGTCGTGCGCGACGCGGGGATCGGCAGCAGCATGGATGCCGAATGGCTGGCGCTGATCGCGGCGTTGCGGTTGGCACGCGACATGGAGTTCGCCAATTTCGTCCTGCTCGGCGATGCCGCCGCGGTGGTCGAGCAGGCGAACGGCATCGTGCGCGCAAGGGGAGGCGCGGCGGAGCATCTCGCGACGTTCCGCGCGCTGGCCGGCGACGGGCCGATGCCCGCGGTGCGCCATATCAAGCGGACGCAAAATCTGGCGGGGATCGCGCTGGCGCGCGGGCGATAGTGCTGTGAAAACCCCAAACGAGTTGTTAAGCGACGCGCGCCTATCCTTGGCCGACCCACAGGAAGACCAGCGCGTTGAAGCCGACCCATCCCTTGCCCGTTCACCACAGCTGGCCGCTCTACGAGCGCGAACGCTTTTTCGAGCTGGGACAATTGCACGCGTGCGACACGCTCGATCCGATTCCCGATGTCGTCGATGTCGCGGCAAGGCTCGCGCCGGCACGCGCGCGGATCGGGCAATGGGAATGCGACCTTGCCGACGGCAACCGCCTGAGCTGGTCCGACGAGGTCCATGATATTTTCGACATTCCGCGCGGCACGGCCGTCGCGCGCGAAGAGGCGGTGGCGCTCTATGCCGAGGGGTCGCGCGCGGCGATGGAGAAGCTGCGTGCCTATGCGATCCGGCACCGGCGCGGCTTCACGCTCGATGTCGAGATCCGCCCGGCGCGGGCGCCGCGCCGGTGGATGCGGCTGATCGCGGCGCCGCTCTGCATCGATGACCGGGTCGTCCGGCTGCAGGGGCTGAAGTTCCTCGTTCCGGGCTCGGGCGGTCGCGATTTCTGAACCGAACGAACAGCCGGGCCTGAGAAACCACCGTTCTGGCAGTATTGTCGGCGGCCTTCGTTGACGCGCCCGCGCGTGCGGCGCAGTCGATATGTGACAGTCGTCGGGGGCGCTCAAAGGGCCTGCCGCGCCTGATTCTTCCGTTCATTCCCGAAGGCATTTGCCCCGTATATGAAGTTCTTTAATCGGTTTGCGTCGGCCGCGCACAATATGGCCATCGACCTGGGTACCGTGAACACCGTGGTTTATGTGCGCGACAAGGGCATCGTCCTGAACGAACCGTCGGTCGTTGCGCTGGAGACGCGCGACGGCGTGCGACGGGTCAAGGTCGTCGGCGACGAGGCGAAGCCGATGATGGGCAAGACCCCCGACAATATCCAGGCGATCCGGCCCCTGCGCGACGGGGTGATCGCCGACATCGACGTCGCCGAACAGATGCTGAAGCATTTCATGGACAAGGCGCAGGGCGGCCCGAGCCGCTTTGTCCAGCGCAGCCATGTCGTGATCTGCGTGCCGTCGGGGTCGACGATGGTCGAGCGCCGCGCGATCCGCGATGCCGCGAGCAATGCGGGCGCGGCGTCGGTGCAGCTGATCGAGGAATCGCTCGCCGCGGCGATCGGCGCCGGGCTGCACGTCGCCGAACCGCGGGGCGCGATGGTCGTCGACATCGGCGGCGGCACGACCGAGGTCGCGGTGCTGTCGCTGAGCGGCATCGCCTACAGCAATTCGGTGCGCGTCGGCGGCGACAAGATGGACGAGATGATCTCCTCCTTCATCCGCCGCAAGCATAATCTGATGGTCGGTGAAATGACCGCCGAGCGCGTGAAGCTGACGATCGGCTGCGCGACCCCGCCCGACGGGCAGGGCATGGTCATGGGCGTCAAGGGGCGCGATCTCGTCACCGGCCGCCCGGCGGAGGTGCAGGTGACCGAAGCCGAAATCGCCGAGGCGCTCGCCGAGCCCGTCGGGCAGACCGTGAGCGCGGTGCGCGCCGCGCTCGAACAGACGCCGCCCGAACTGTCGGCCGACATCATCGACGAGGGCATCACGCTGACCGGCGGGGGCGCCCTGCTGCGTCGCATGGACGACGCAATCGCGCGCGCGACGGGACTGCCCGTGATGGTCGCGGACGACGCGCTGATCTGCGTTGCGATGGGTGCGGGACGTGCGTTCGAGGATCGTACCTATCATGGCGTGCTGATCGCCGCGTGACGCCGATCAGCTATAGGCGTCGATCGCGGCGAGATGTCTCGCCTTGGCGGCGTCGTCGAGGAAAGACCCGGTGAAGCTGTTGCGCGCGAGGGTGAGCAACTCGTCCTTCGACAGATCGAGCGCGTCAGCGACGGCCAGATAATTGGCGTTCACATAGCCGCCGAAATAGCTGGGGTCGTCGCTGTTCACAGTGGCGCGAAGACCCGCGTCGAGCATGGTCTTCAGCGGGTGCCCGGCGATGTCGTCGATGACGCAGAGCTTGAGGTTCGAGAGCGGGCAGACGGTGAGCGTCATCGCTTCGTTCGCCAGGCGCTGGACAAGCGCGCTGTCTTCGAGGCTGCGATTGCCGTGGTCGATGCGGTCGACCTTCAGGAGATCGAGCGCTTCGTGGACATAGGTCGGCGGTCCTTCCTCGCCGGCATGGGCGACGGTTTTCAGACCGAGGCCGCGGGCGCGGGCGAAGACGCGTTCGAACTTCGCGGGCGGGTGGCCGACTTCGGACGAGTCGAGGCCGACACCGGCGATGCGCCCCAGATACGGCAAGGCCTCGTCGAGCGTCGCCTCGGCCTCGGCTTCGCTGAGGTGACGGAGAAAGCACATGATGAGCTTCGAGGTTATTCCATAGCCCGCCTCGGCATCCCTCAGCGCGCGGTCGATGCCGGCGATCACGGTTTCGAAGGCGACGCCGCGCGTCGTGTGACCCTGCGGGTCGAAGAAGATTTCGATGTGGCGGACATTGTCGGCGTGCGCGCGTGCGCAATAGGCGGCGGTGAGGTCGTAGAAATCCTGCTCGCCGTGGAGGACGCCCATCCCCTGATAATAGATGTCGAGGAAATCCTGGAGGTTCGAGAAGGCATAGGCCGCGCGGACCTCGTCCACCGATGCGAAGGGGATCGCGACACGGTTACGCTGCGCGAGTTCGAACATCAGTCCGGGTTCGAGCGAGCCCTCGATATGAAGGTGCAGTTCGGCCTTCGGCAGACCGGCGATGAAGGCGGCGCGCTCGTCGCGCGAGGTGAAACCGTCAGGCACCGGGCACCTCTTCCTCGCGGAGAATGATCGCCGCCTCGGGCTTGTGGCGGCGGATTTCCTCGACCGTCAGCCCGTCGATCTCGTGCGGGAAGATCAGCCACCGGTCGGTTTCGTGGACGAAGAAGTCGGGGCGGAGGTCAGTGACGTTGCGCCCGGGCTTGAACCAGACCGTCGCGATGCGGATGTCGCGCGGCATGTTGTTGCGGCAGCGCGCCCTGAGTTCGGCGATGAAGGCGCGGATGCTGCGTCCGCTGTCGAAGACATCGTCGATGATGAGCAGCCGGTCCTCGGGGTTCAGCGTGTCGATGAGATAGCCGAGGGCGAAGACCTTCACATGCGGATCCTGCTGGTCGATGCCTTTGTAGGAGGAGGTGCGGATCGCGATATGGTCGCAGTGATGGCCGTGATAGTCGAGCAACTCCTGAACCGCGATGCCGACCGGTGCGCCGCCGCGCCAGATGCCGACAAGGTGCGTTGGCCTGAAGCCGCTGTCGATGACCTGCATGCCGAGACGGAGCGAGTCCGCGAGGAGGTCGTTCGCGCTGATGAAGATTCTGGCGTCGCTCATGGCTGCGGATTAATCCCGCGCGGTCGCCCCTGCAAGGCTGCGTATCCCCGCACTTGCCCCGTCGGCCAAACGGGTCTACATCAGCCGCCGGACGGCCGCCCCGCGAGGGGCGGCCCTTATTATTTCCGCTTGGAGACTTTCCGTCATGGCCAATGCCGACGCCACCCCGCTGATGCCGCATGCGACCGCCGCCTGGCTGGTCGACAATACCGGCCTGACTTTTGCGCAGATCGCCGAATATTGCGGCATCCACATTCTTGAAGTGCAGGCGATCGCCGACGAGACCGCCGCGACCAAATATACCGGTCGCGATCCCGTCCGCGCGCATGAACTGTCGATGGAAGAAATCGAAAAGGGCCAGAAGGACCCCAATTACAAGCTCAAGATGAGCAAGCAGGCGCAGGACACGATTCGCCGTACCCGCGGCCCGCGCTACACGCCCGTCAGCAAGCGCCAGGACAAGCCCGACGGCATCGCCTGGATCCTGAAGAACCACCCCGAAGTGTCGGACGGCGCGATCGGCAAGCTGATCGGTACCACCCGCAACACGATCGGCGCGATCCGCGACCGCAGCCACTGGAACAGCGCGAACATCGTGCCCAAGGATCCGGTAACGCTCGGTCTCTGCTCGCAGCGCGAACTCGACGCGCTCGTCGCGAAGGCCGCGAAGAAGGCCGGCATCAAGGCGCCCGAGGACAGCCGTTTCGAGGGCGACCGCGAAGCTCTGCTCGAAGAGCTGCGCGCCGAACGCAGTGCAGCCGCCGAAGCGCGCGCTGCCGAAGAGACCGAAATCGACGGCGAAGCCTGAGGTATGGCGGGGGGCGACGAGGATAATATTCCGGCGGCCAGCGGCTCGCCGGATGCCTCGCTGACCCAGGACGACAGTTTCACCGCGACGAGCCATGCGGGTCTCACCTATCCGTGGGGCGACGCCGCGCCGGGCACGGGCGAGACGATCCGTATCGCGAACGGGATCAGCTGGGCGCGCATCCCGATGCCGGGCTCGCTCGGCCATATCAACAGCTGGCTGCTCGATGACCATGATGGTCTCGCGGTCGTCGATACCGGCATCTGCCTGACGATGTGCTCCGATGCGTGGAAGGCGCTCTATGCCGGCGCGCTGAAGGACAGGCGCATCACACGCGTGATCGGCACGCATCTCCATCCCGACCATATCGGCCTCGCCGGCTGGATCGCGAAAAAGCAGGATGTGAAGCTGTGGATGACGCGCGGCGAGATGCTCACCGCACGCGCGATCGTCGCGGACTCGTCCGACACCGCACCCGACGAGGTGCTGAGCCAGTCGCGCGCCGCGGGCTGGGACGAGGCGGAGATCGAGGCGCAGCGCGGCCGCGGCTGGAACATGTTTCAGCGCATGATCTTCACCCTGCCGCGCTCCTATGTGCGGATCGCCGACGGCGAGACGCTCGACATGGGTTCGCACCGGTGGCGCGTCGTCACCGGGTCGGGGCACAGCCCCGAACATGCATGCCTGCTCAACGAGCAAGAGGGCGTGCTCGTCTCGGGCGATCAGGTGCTGCCGCGGATCAGCTCGAACGTCTCGGTCAACATCACCGAACCCGACGCCGATCCACTCGGTGAATGGCTCGCGTCGATCGACAAATTGCTTTCCACCGTGCCCGCCGACGTCGTCACCTGTCCCGCGCATGGCGAGCCGTTCCGGGGTCTCCACGTCCGTCTGATGGCGCTGCGCGACGAACATCGCATGCGGCTCTACAATCTGGCCGAAGCCGCTGCGAGGGCGCCGATGCGTGCGGTCGACAGCTTTCCCCTGCTCTTCAACCGCCCGATCGGCGAACATAACCGCGGTCTCGCGACCGGCGAGGCGCTCGCGCACCTGAAACGGCTCGAAGTCGAAGGGCGGGTGAAACGCGAGACCCGCGACGGCGTGTGGTGGTACCACGGGGTCGCGTGATGCACCGGATCGCGGCTGCCCTGCTCGCTGCCGCGATGACGGCTTCATCGCCGGCTTCCGCCGCCGAGCCCCCGACGGCAACCGATGCCACCGAAGAGATCGTCGTCACCGCGCGCCGCTCGGGCGCGCCGATGTGGACAATCGGGACGCCTTCGGGTGCCGTCATCCTCGTCGGCGAGATCGCCGCGGTGCCCAAGGCGACGCCCTGGCGTCCCGAACGGCTCGAAGGCGCGACCGACCGCGCGCAGCGCGTCATCCTCGGCACCAAGGCGAAGGTGTCGCCGGGCGACATATTGCGGCTGATCTTCAAGGGCGGCGGGCTGACGAAGTTGCCGAAGGGCCGCGTTGCCGCCGATTATCTGGATGCCGGTCAGATGAAGCGGCTTCGTGCGCTCGAGACGCGCTTCGGTCAGGATTATGCGCGCTCGAATTTCCTGATGACGGCGTTCGACCTGCTCTCGAAGCGGCTGTCGTTCAACAAGGACAGCGCCGACGACGCGTCCGACGTCGTGCGCAAGGCGGCGCGACAGTCGAAAATACCGGCGCAGCCGGTCGGCGAGGTGCGCGGCGAGGACATGCTCGACAATCTCTTCGCCGCCCCGCCCGAAACGCATATCCTGTGCCTCGAAGCCGCGATGACGGCGACCGAGGCGAGCGGCGACGTCGTGATCGAGCGCGGCCGCGCGTGGACCGAGTTCGACGTGCCCGCGGTGATGGCGAGCCCGCTCGAGGAGGCGCTCGGCCGCTGCTGGCCGTGGACGAACGACAGCTTCGGGCCGGAGCTCCGTGAGACCTGGGTCGGCGCGATCCGGGGCGCGACCGCGCAGCCCGGCGTGACGCTGGCGGTGGTGCCGCTACGTATTCTCGCCGAGAAGGGCGGCGTCCTCGACCAGCTGAAATCGCAGGGCCTGCCGATCGCGGGGCCCGCCTGGTAGCCACGGCCTATCGCGGTCTCTGCATGATCCAGCTGAAGGCCATCGCGTTGAAGATGGTGTAGAGGCCATAGAGCATCAGCGCGGTGAACCAGTTCCGCGTCGTGATCGCCATCGCGCCGACGAGCAGCAGGAATTCGAAGACATAGGTGATGTTCGGCCCGACCTTGTCCGCGAGCGGTTTCACCATCTGCTGGATCAGCGGATCGTCGCTTTCCATGAAGGCGCGGTGCATCGCGAAATTGCCGATGCCGGCGCAGAAAATGGCGATGAGCGCGATATACATAGGTTTGCAGATGGGGGACGCGGGGTGGAAATGCCAGCGACTTTCGGGTTATAGGGGCGCACCGCCCGCGCTCCGGCCCCGCGCGACCGATCGAACGAACCCGGCTTCTGCCTCCAGAGAAGGATGTCTTCGGTGACAGCTCTCCCCCGACTGGCCGCGCTTTGCCTGCCGCTCGCCCTTGCCGTTCCGCCGGCGCTCGCGTCGCAGGAACCGGTCGATCCGCCCCAGCCCAATCCGGTTCTCGTCGATCCGGTGCTCGCCAATCCGGTTCCGACGGTCATCATGGAGCCCGATCCGCCCCTGCCGGATTCGGTCCGCGCGATGATCGACGCGGCTTTCGCGAGCGGCGATAACGACGATGTCGAGGCGGTGGCCAAGGTGGCGAGGCGGACCAATCCGGGTAATGTCGGGGAAATCGACGCGCTGCTCGCTTATTATCGGAGCGGACACCCGCCCGAGGCGCTGCCCGATCCCGTTGCCGATATGCTCGCGGCGGCTATCGCCAGCGGCAAGGATGCCGATGTCGAGGCGGTGGCAAAGCTCGCGCGGGACAGCAAGCTCGACAATGCGGCGGAGATCGAGGCGCGCGTCGTCGCCTATCGCGCCGAGCGCCAGCGGCTGCGGGACGAGGCGGCGGCGGCCGAGCGTGCCCGGCTGGCGGCGGCGAAATTCTGGCAGAACTGGAAGGGCGAGGGGCAGATCGGCGCGTCGCAGAGCAGCGGCAATACGGATTCGGTGGGACTGAGCGCGGGGCTGGCGCTCGCGCGGAAGGGGATCGACTGGACGCACAAGTTCCGCGCGCAGGCCGATTATCAACGCACCAACGGCAAGACCTCGGTCGAACGCTATCTGGCCGAACTCGAACCGCAGCTCCGGATCGACGACCGCACTTTCGCCTATGGGCTCGGGCGCTGGGAACATGACCGGATTCTTGGATACGACATGCGCTGGAATCTGTCGGGCGGACTCGGCTACAAGGTGGTCGACACCAAGAAGATGACGCTGAGCCTGAAGGGCGGTCCGGCGTTTCGCCAGACCGATTTCGTGAGCGGCGACCATGACACCGAACTGACCGCGCTCGCCGGGCTCGATTTCGGCTGGCAGATATCGCCGGCGCTGCGGCTGACGCAGGTCGCATCGACGATCATCGGCGAGGCCAACGGATCGACCAGTTCGCAGACCGCGCTCAGCGCGAAGCTGACCGGCGCGCTGTCGGCGCGGATCGCCTATTCGGCGCAGATCGACACGAGCCCGCCGCCGGGGATCGAAAGCGTCGACACGCAGACGCGCTTCACTTTGGTCTACGGCTTCTAGTCGAACGCATCGGAGCCGCCGATCTGCTCGCCTTCGGCGAGCAGGCCGACGCCCGGGACATGGTTGAACTCGATCCGGATGCCGTCGGGATCCTCGAACAGCACCGAATAATAGCCCGGCGCCCACGGCTCCTCCTGCGGCGCGTGGACGATACGGATATCGTCGCGCGCCGCGAGAAAGGCGTGGACCCTGTCGATCGCGGCGCGATCGCGCATGCGGAAGCAGGCGTGATGCAGCCCGGGCGCGCCCTGGTCGAAACGCTTGCCCGCATTCTCCGGGCTGCCGGTGCGAATGCCGATCGCGGTGCGCCCGCCGACGCCATAGAGCATATGCTCGCTGTCGAGGACGAGCTTGAGCCTCAGATAGGCGATCATCGCGCGCCAGAAGGCGGTCGATCGTTCGAAATCGCCCGCGGTCAGGATGACATGCGCGACGCCGTTGAGGTCGCTCATTGGCCCATCCCTATTTGATCGCCGCCAGCACGTAGAGGAATTCGGCGAAGCCCATTGTGCTGTCGACGAGGCCCGCGACCTTGGGATTGGTCGAATCGATCAGATAATATTCGTCGGGAGCGTGCGCGCCCGATCCGTGGCCGATGCCGAAATGCGCGGCGGGAATCGACACCGGCGGCGCGGTGAAGGTCGAGCCCGGCCAGCTCCCCGCCATCCGCGGGTTGAGGCTCGTCGCGACGCCGAGCTTCTTGTAGGTTGCAAGCTCCGACCGCACGAGACGGCTGTCCTCGGCGACCTCGGTCGGGTCGTAACCGCCCGAGACATTGACCTCGACATCGGTGAAGCCATGCTTGTCGAGATGCGCGCGCAGCTTCTTCTCTGCTTCGGCGCGTGTCTGGTTGGGGACGAGGCGGAGATCGAGTTTCGCGACCGCGCGGCCGGGCAGCACCGTCTTGCCGCCGGGGCCGGTGTAACCAGCGACGAGCCCTTCGATATTGACCGTCGGTTCCTGCGCGAGGCGGATCAGTGCATCGTCGTATGACAGGTTGTCGATCCAGTGGGTGATGCCGAGCGCCTGCTTCTGCGCCGCCTCGTCGCCCGCCTTTGCGGCCTCGCGGATCAGCGTCTTCTCGCGATCGGTCAGCGGGCGGACATTTTCGAACCAGCCCTCGATCGCGGGCTTGTTGCCATCGGGCGTAACAAGCGTCTGGAGCGCCTGCACGAGCCGCCATGCGGGCGAGTCGACCATCGCCTTCAGGCTCGAATGCACGTCGCCCTTCGGCCCACGGCCCCATTTCTCGCCGCTCGCGACCAGTTCGAGCTCGATGATGCCTTTCGAGCCCAGATTGACCGTGACATTGCCGGTCTTGCCCTGCGAGGCGAAGGGGATGAAGATGCCCTCGCATTTCCTGAGCGCGGCGAGGATATTGGGTTTGGTCGCGATCTGGCGGAAATGCGGCGAGCCGATCTCCTCCTCGCCCTCGCACACGAGCACGATATTGACGGGCAGCTTGCGCCCGGCGGCGCGGATCGCGTGGAGTGCGGCGAGGAAGCTCGCCTCGGGACCTTTCTGGTTCACCGCGCCACGGCCCATGATCGCTTGTCCGAAACCGGGGCGGTCGACCATCTTCCCCTCGAGCGGCGGCGACGACCATTCGGCCGGATCGAACTGTTTGACGTCGTACATGAAATAGATGCCGAGCGTGCGCTTGGCGCCGACGTCAATCGTGCCGAAAACGCCGGGGTGACCGTCGGTCGGCACGATCTCGACATTGGTGAAGCCCGCATCCTTCGCGAGTTCGGCCATATAGGCCGCGCCCTCGGCCATGCTGCGGTTCTCGGCGGCGATCGAGGGCAGGGCGATCCAGTCGCGGATACGCTTGATCGAGGCGTCCTTGCCCGCCTCGGCGGCCTTGCGGATGTCCGCCATGCTTCCCGACTGCGCCCAGAGCGGGATGGGCTGCATCAACGCCGCGCCGGCCCCCAGCATCGCGGTACCGCGCAGCATGTCGCGGCGGTTCAGTCGGTCAAGCTCCCGGAAATCCATCACAAGTCCCCTGCTGCTTCGAATGCGAAGCAATGTGCCGCATCGGCGACGAAACGCAAGGCCGTGCCGGGGACTTACCGTTACGTGACGGGACGCGCGTCGATTTCCTCGGCGAGGAAGGCGAGAATCCTGGCTTTGTCGCTGGCCGGGTCAGGCTGCGCGCGAAACGCGGCAAGCCCCGCGAAGATCATCAGGAGCGGGATGCCGGCGAAGATGGTCGCGAACAGCCCCGCGCCGGGAATGTAGATATAGGCGAGGATTCCGCCGATTACGAACAATGAGAGAAAGCCGACCCACACGTAAGGAAAGTAGCGTGCGCCCGCTGGCGCGCCGAAGGTGCCGGTGATCCGCGTGCCGCCTTTGTACGATTCCATCACGGCGTCGAGCACGGGCTCCATATTGGTGCGCGCATCGCGCTGACGATAGCGCAATTGCATGTCGCGCTCGCTGCCCTTGCCGAACACGCGCGCCTTCGCGTCCGGCATCGGGTCGTCCATGATCCGCTTGAGCGTGCGCGCGATCTGTTCGGGCGAATGGGGAGCGTAGAGGTCGATGGGTTCCTGGTTCGACATCGTTTCGCCCCCCGCCGCTTACGCCTTCTCCAGCAACCCTTCGTCCTTGATCCGCTTCTGCCACAGCATCGGCGCGTTGACGTGGACATTCTGGCCCTCGCTGTCGACCGCGACGGTGACGGGGAAGTCCTGCACCTCGAATTCGTAGATCGCTTCCATGCCGAGATCGGCGAAACCGACGACCTTGCTGCCCTTGATCGCACGCGCGACGAGGTACGCCGCGCCGCCGACCGCCATGAGATAGGCGCTCTTGTGCTTCGCGATCGCCTGCGTCGCGGCGGGGCCGCGCTCGGCCTTGCCGACGCAGGCGAGCAAGCCCTGATCGAGCATCATGTCCATGAACTTGTCCATGCGCGTCGCGGTCGTCGGACCCGCGGGGCCGACGATTTCCTCGCCGACCGGATCGACCGGACCGACATAATAGATGACGCGATCGCGGAAGGTGACCGGCAGTTCTTCGCCCTTCGCGAGCATCTCGGCGATGCGCTTGTGCGCGGCGTCGCGGCCGGTGAGCATCTTGCCGTTGAGGAGCAGCCGGTCGCCCTGCTTCCAGCTTGCGACCACCTCGGGGGTCAGATTGTCGAGGTCGACGCGGATCGCCGCCTTGTCGGGCGCCCAGTCGACCTGCGGATAATCGGCAAGCACCGGCGGCTCGAGGAAGGCGGGACCGCTGCCGTCGAGCGTCACATGAGCATGTCTGGTTGCGGCGCAGTTCGGGATCATCGCGACGGGCTTCGACGCGGCGTGGGTCGGCCAGTCGGCGATCTTGACGTCGAGCACGGTGGCGAGGCCGCCGAGCCCCTGCGCGCCGATTCCGAGCGCATTGACCTTTTCATAGAGCTCGATGCGCAATTCCTCGGTCGGATTGCTCGGTCCGCGCGCGAGCAACTCGGTCATGTCGATCGGGTCCATCAGCGACTGTTTCGCGAGCAGCATCGCCTTTTCGGCGGTGCCGCCGATGCCGATGCCGAGCATGCCCGGAGGGCACCAGCCGGCGCCCATCTGCGGCACCATTTCGAGCACCCAGTCGACGATCGAATCCGACGGGTTCATCATCTTGAACTTCGACTTGTTCTCGCTGCCGCCGCCCTTCGCGGCGACATCGATGTGGACCTTCGCGCCGGGAACCATCTCGACGTTGAGCACCGACGGCGTGTTGTCCTTGGTGTTGACGCGGCTGAACGCGGGATCGGCGAGGATCGAGGCGCGCAGCTTGTTGTCGGGGTGGAGGTACGCCTTGCGCACGCCTTCATCGACGACCTGTTGCAGGCTGCGCGGGCTGTCGAGCCGGCAGTCCATGCCCCATTTGATGAAGACGGTGACGATGCCGGTGTCCTGGCAGATCGGGCGATGCCCCTCGGCGCACATGCGGCTGTTCGACAATATCTGCGCCATCGCATCCTTCGCGGCGGGCGAGACTTCGCGTTCGTACGCGGCGCCCAGGGCGCGGATATAGTCCATCGGATGGAAATAGCTGATGTACTGGAGCGCGTCGGCGATCGTTTCGATGAGGTCGTCTTCGCGGATGATCACGGTGTTCATGTGCAGCCTTTCGCCCTTTTTGGGG
>NZ_JAEMQX010000215.1 GCF_016463645.1 Sphingopyxis sp.
GAGCGGCTGTAATAGCTCGTCGGGTGGACGAAGAAGACCGCGGCGTCGCCCTTGGCGACCGGCGTTTCGGCGGCAGCCTGTGCGGCCTCGGCGGGCGGGATCAGTGGCGCCGCGGTTTTTTCGCCGGGGAGTTCGGTGCCGGGCGTCTCGCTGCCGTCGGCGGCGGGGCGCCAGGCCGAGGGGTCCTTTTCCATCCCCGGGTGCGCGAACCACATTTTGGGGTCGTCATAGGCGTTGGGCGCGACCGCGGCCTGCGGCTTGAATTCGGTGCTGGGGACGAAGGCGGTGCGCGCGATCCAGCCCGGGAAGAGCTGGTATACGACCCCGGCGGCGAGGATCAGCAGGATGATGGCGGCGATGACGTAGAGAAATTTGCGGGCCAAAAGGCGCTCCATGCGGTCGGGAGAGGAAGCGGCGCAGCTTTGGCTTGCCGCGCGACATGAAACAAGCCCAGATGTGGGGCATGACCGATGCAGCCGCAACCGGCGCGCGCGCCGATTCGCCCCGCCAAATGCCCAACGCGTCCGCTCGGCTGGACGACAGCGATCCGCCCTGGCCGCTGCGGCCGTGGATCATGGCCGCGATCTGCGCCGCCGCCGGGCTCGCGTTCCATCTGCTCATCGATCATCATTATGACCACGCGCTTTCGCATTGGCGGAGCGCGCTGGCGACCGCGGTGGCGGTGGCGGCGGTGGTGTTCGTTCTGGGCGTCGAACGCCGCCGCTGGCATTGGGCGCTGGGGTTCGCGCTCGGCTGGGGCGCGATCCTCGGGCTGATCGCCTGGCAGACCGCGGCGTATAATCTGCAGGGATCGCCGATCGAATGGCCCTTCTGGTCGGGGATGCTCGCGGTGCTGGTCGCGACGCCGCTGTTCCAGACGCGGCGCGACGTCGCGCCCGACTGGCGGTTCTGGAGGCTGTGGGCGATGCCTTACCAGCGGCAGCACAGCCATGCATGGGCCGATGCGGTGATCGGCGCCGCAAGCCTTGCGTTCGTCGGCATCACCTTTCTGCTCACGGTGCTGATCGGGCAGATGTTCAAGCTGATCGGGATCAACCTGATCTTCGACCTCCTGAACGACGAATGGTTCGGCTGGATGCTCGCGGGGGCGGCGTTCGGCGGCGCCGTCGGCCTGCTCCGCGAGCGCGACCGGCTCGTTGCGACCTTGCAGCGGCTGGTGATGATCGTGCTCGCGGTGCTGGCGCCGGTGCTGGCCGTGGCGCTGGTGCTGTTCCTGCTCTCGCTGGCGGGGACCGGGCTGCAAAAGCTCTGGGATTCGGGCTTTTCGACCGCGGCGGTGATGATGGCGGTGGCGGCCTTCGCGGTGCTGCTCGCCAATGCGGTGATCGGCAACGGCCGCGACGATCGCGCGACCAGCCCCGCGTTGCGCTGGGCGGCGCCGATCCTTGCGATGGCGGTGCTGCCGCTCGCGGGGATCGCCTTCTACTCGATGCATTTGCGGGTGATCCAGTACGGCTGGACGCCCGAGCGCATCTGGGGCGTGATCGCCGCGATGATCGCGCTGGCTTATGGTTTGGCCGGCGTGTGGGCGGTGGTGAAGGGGCGGCGCGATTTCGACGACTGGCTGCGACCGTTGCAGCAGAAGCTCGCGATCGGGCTGTCCTTGCTCGCGCTGTTCCTCGCGCTGCCGATCCTCGATTTCGGGGCGATTTCGACGCGCGATCAGGTGGCGCGGCTGAAATCCGGGGCGATTACGGCCGAAAAGTTCGACTGGGCGGCGCTGGCGTTCGATTTCGGTCCGACCGGACGGCGGGAGCTGGAGGCGCTGGCGCGATCGACGAACAAGGACCGCGCCGGCCTCGCGAAAATTGCCCTGAACGCCAGATATCGCGGTGACGTTCCGCAAGAACATCAGCGCCATGGTGGCGATGTCGCCGTCGCGGCGACGGCGATCGAAGACAAGGTGCGCGTCCTTCCCGCGGGCAGAATGCTGACGCGCGACGACTATGCGGGCATCGACAGAGGCGGATATTGCCTGAGCCAGCCCTGCATCGCCTATGTCCTGAACAGCGACCGGATCGCGCTGATCCGGCCCGGCGACAATGTCACCCTGATCGAGCGTATCGGCGACAGCGGGCAGTGGCGCCCGTATGACGAGCATCCGCCAAGCCCGGCGCCCGCCGATCTCGGAAAAGCCGACGATCTGAAAAGGGCGGTGGTCGAAGTCCGTCCGGTGATGCGGCAACAGATTTTCGTGAACGGAAAGCCGATGGGCGACAGTTTCGCACCAACGCCGCCGTCGCGGCCCTGACCTGCGTTTCGGCGACGCTGTCGCGGCGCCTTGAAGCGATGCGGCTGGGATGCTAGCGGCGCGGCTTCGTTAAAGTTAGGGCGATCATGGCAATCGATCAGGCAACAGTCAGGAAAATAGCGTCGCTGGCGCGCATCGCGATCAGCGATGCCGAAGCCGCCGCGATGGAAGGCGAACTCAACGGCATCCTCGGCTGGGTCGAGCAACTCGGCGAGGTCGATGTGACCGGGGTCGAGCCGATGACCGCGGTGATCCCGAATACGCTGCGGCTGCGCGACGATGTCGTCGACGCCGACCCGCTTACCGGCGGCAACCGCCGCGACGATATTCTCGCCAATGCGCCCGCGCCGCAGCACGGCTTTTTCGGCGTGCCGAAAGTGATCGAATAATGACCGAACTTACCAACCTCACTGTCGCGCAGATCCGCGACGGGCACCGCGCGGGCGATTTCAGCGCTGTCGAGGTCGCCGAGGCGTTCAACGCCAATGTCGCGGGCGCGAAGGCGCTCAACGCGTTCATCGTCGAGACGCCCGACCATGCGATCGCCGCGGCGAAGCAGGCCGACGCCGACCGCGCTGCGGGGACGCTGAAGCCCTTGTCGGGCGTGCCGATCGGGATGAAGGACCTGTTCGCGACGAACGGCGTCCAGACGACCGCCGCGAGCCATATGCTCGAAGGTTTTGTCCCGCGCTATGAGTCCACCGTTTCGCAGAAATTGTGGGACGCGGGTTGCGGGATGCTTGGCAAGCTCAATCTCGACCAGTTCGCGATGGGGTCGTCGAACGAGACCAGCTATTTCGGCAACGTCATCAGCCCGTGGAAGCGCAACGACGGCGGCAATGCCGCGCTCGCGCCGGGCGGCTCGTCGGGCGGCAGCTCGTCGGCGATCGCGGCGCGGCTGTGCCCCGCGGCGACGGGAACCGACACTGGCGGTTCGATCCGCCAGCCTGCGGCCTTCGTCGGGATCAGCGGGATCAAGCCGACCTATGGCCGCTGCTCGCGCTGGGGCATCGTGGCGTTCGCGAGCTCGCTCGATCAGGCGGGGCCGATGGCGCGCGACGTGCGCGACTGCGCGA
>NZ_JAEMQX010000017.1 GCF_016463645.1 Sphingopyxis sp.
GAAGGGCGGGAGGGGGAGGCGCTGGCCGGGCTGCCGCTTCGCGCGCTCCGGCTCGCGCCCGAGGCGCTGGCGTCGGCGGCGCGTTTCGGAATCGAGCGGATCGCTGACCTTTACCCGATGCCGCGCGGGCCGTTCGCGCGGCGCCTCGGGCGCGGCGCGGTCGATCGGCTCGACCAGGCGCGGGGCTTTCTGCCCGAGCCGATTGTGCCCGTCATCCCTTTCGAAATGCCGTGCGCCGAGCGCCGGCTTCTCGAACCGATCGCCACCGCCGAGGCGATCGAACAGGTAATTTCGGATTTGGTCGCCGATCTCGTCGCCGACCTTCGGGAGCGCGGACTCGGCCTTCGCGCGGTGGTGCTCCGCTGCGAGCGTGTCGATGCGCACGAGCAGCTCGTCACGGTCGGCACCGCGCGCGCGACCCGCGACGCGAAGCATCTCGTGCGCCTCTTCAGGCTGCGTATCGACCGGATCGAGCCTGGGCTCGGGATCGAGGCGATGGCGCTTGCCGCGCCGCAGGTCGAACCCCTCGGCGCCGAGGTGATCGGCACGGGGTTCGATAGCGGACCGCGCGCCCCCGATCTTGCGCCGCTCGTCGATCAGCTCGCGGGGCGCGCTGGAGAGGGCGCGCTGTTCCGCCTCGAGGGCCGCGAAAGCGATGTGCCCGAACGCGCGATCGGCCGTACCGACCCGCTCGCCCAGCCTTCCGGCTGGCCGGCTTGGCCGCGGCCGATCCGCATGCTCGCGCGGCCCGAAGCCCTGTCGGGCGTCGTCGCGCTGCTTCCCGACCATCCGCCGCGCCGCTTCGCGTGGCGCGGACGGTCCTACCGCGTCGTCGCGGGCGACGGACCCGAGCGCATCCATGGTGAATGGTGGCGAACGACCCGCGAGATGTGGGCGGTGCGCGACTATTTCCGGGTCGAGGCGGAGACGGGCGAGCGTTTCTGGCTGTTCCGCCGCGGCGATGGACAAGAAGAGCGCACCGGCGATTTGACCTGGTATATGCACGGCGTCTTCGGATGACGGCCCCTGCCACGACCTACGTCGAACTTCAGGTAACGAGCCATTTCTCCTTCCTGCGAGGGGCTTCGGCCCCCGAGGAACTGTTCGCGTCCGCCGCGCTGCTGGGCCACTCGGCCCTCGGCCTCTGCGATCGGGGCAGCGTTGCGGGAATGGTGCGGGGGCTGTCGGGGCAGGAAGCGACCGGCGTGCGCCTGATCCCCGGATCGCGCATTGATCTGCGCGACGGCCGATCGCTGCTGCTTTACCCCAAGGACCGCGCCGCTTGGTCGCGGCTGACCCGGCTCTTGTCGCTCGGCAAGGCGCGCGGCGGGAAGGGCAATTGCTGGCTCGACTGGCCCGATGTCGCGGCATGGGCCGATGGCTTGGTCGCGGTGCTGCTCCCCGATGCCGCCGAGGAGCGGACCCGCCTCGATCTCGGCGAACTGCGTGAACTGTTCGGCCCGGACGCCTATCTTGCGCTCTCGCTCCGCCGCCGGCCCGGCGACTTCGCGCGGCTGCACGCGCTCGACGCGCTGGGCCGCAGCATCGGCGTGCGCAGCGTCGCTTGTGGCGACATCCTCTATCACGCCCCCGAGCGCCGCCCGCTGCAGGATGTGCTGACCGCGATCCGCGAGAAAACGACCGTCGATGCGCTCGGCTTCAAACGCGAGCGTTTCATGGACCGGGCTCTGAAGTCCCCGGCCGAGATGGAACGGCGCTTTGCGCTTTTTCCCGACGCGATCGCGGCAACCGCCGACATCGGGTCGGTATGCCGCTTCGACCTCGGCGAGATCCGCTACCAATATCCCTATGAGGAGGTGATGGCGGGGCGCACCGCGCAGGAGGCGCTTGCCGCGCTCACCGAGGAAGGCGCCGCGCGCATGTTCCCCGATGGCGTGCCGCCCGCCTATCGGCAGCAGATCGATCATGAGCTCCGCCTGATCGGCGAGCTTGGTTACGCGCCCTATTTCCTGACCGTCAATTCGATCGTCGCCGAGAGCCGGCGGCGCGGGATATTGTGCCAAGGGCGCGGGAGCGCGGCGAACAGCTGCGTCTGCTTCCTGCTCGGCGTGACGTCGATCGACCCGATCAAGCACGAATTGCTCTTCGAGCGCTTCGTCTCGGGCGAGCGCAAGGAGCCGCCCGATATCGACGTCGACTTCGAGCATGAGCGGCGTGAAGAAATCATCCAGTGGATCTATGAGACCTATGGTCGGCACCGCTCCGCGCTGACCGCCGTCGTCACCCGCTATCGCACCCGCGGCGCGGTCGCCGAGGTGGGGAAGGCGCTTGGCCTGCCGCGCGACCTCACCAAGATGCTCACCGGCCTCGTCTGGGGCTGGTCGGTCGACGGCATCCCCGACGAGCAGATCGCGAGCCTCAACCTCAACGCCGACGATCATCGGCTGCGGTTGACGCTCGATCTTGCGCAACAGCTGATTGGCACGCCGCGGCATCTGTCGCAGCATCCCGGCGGCTTCGTGCTGACGCAGGAGCGGCTTGACGATCTCGTCCCGATCGAGCCCGCGCGCATGGAAGACCGGCAGATCATCGAATGGGATAAGGACGATATCGATGTCCTCAAATTCATGAAGGTCGATGTCCTTGGTCTGGGCATGCTCGGCTGCATGAACCGCGCCTTCAACCTGCTGCGCGAGCATAAGGGCATCGAAGTTGGCATGGCCGACCTGCAGGACGATGATCCCGCCGTTTATGGCATGATCCAGAAGGCCGACACCTTGGGGGTCTTCCAGATCGAAAGCCGCGCGCAAATGTCGATGCTGCCGCGGATCAAGCCGAAGTGCTTCTACGATCTGGTGATCGAGGTCGCGATCGTGCGGCCCGGACCGATCCAGGGTGACATGGTCCATCCCTATCTTCGCCGCCGCGAAGGCAAGGAGAAGCCCGAATATCCCAAGCCCGAGCTTCGCGCGGTGCTCGAGAAAACGCTCGGCGTGCCGCTCTTCCAGGAACAGGCGATGAAGGTCGCGATCGTCGGCGCCGGCTTCACCCCGGCCGAAGCCGATCAGCTTCGCCGCGCAATGGCGACGTTCAAGCTCACCGGCGGTGTCAGCCATTTCTACGACAAGCTCGTCGGCGGAATGATCGAGCGCGGCTATCCGAAGGATTTTGCCGAGCGGACCTTCAAGCAGATCGAGGGCTTCGGGAGCTACGGCTTTCCTGAAAGCCATGCCGCGAGCTTTGCGAAGATCGCTTATGCCTCTTGCTGGATGAAGCATCATCATCCCGACGTCTTCTGCGCTGCGTTGCTCAACGCGCAGCCGATGGGCTTTTATGCGCCCGCGCAGATCGTCAGCGATGCGCGCAAGCATGGCGTCGAAGTGCGCCCGGTCTCGATCAACGACAGCCATTGGGATTGCACGCTGGAGGAGAGCAGTGGCCGCTATCTCGCTGTGCGGCTCGGTTTCCGGCAGGTGCGCAGCCTCGCCAATGTCCATGGCGCAGCCATCGTCGGCGCGCGCGGCGATATGGCTTTCGATTGCGTCGAAGATGTGTGGCGGCGCGCCGGGGTCCCGCGCGCCGCAATCGAACGGATCGCCGAAGCCGATGGCTTCGCCTGCCTCGCCGAAGACCGGCGGCAGGGCTTGTGGAAGGTGCGAGGTCTTGGCGAGGCGCCACTCCCCTTGTTTGCGGCGGCAGACGCTCGCGAGTCCAGTTTCTCGCCCGAGGGGCTCGAACCCGTGACCTCGCTTCGGCCAATGACCGAGGGGCGCGAGGTGGTGGAGGATTATCGCACGCTGCAGCTATCGCTGCGCGCGCATCCGCTGAGTTTCTTGCGGGATGAGCTTGATACGATGGGTATCGTGCGCTGCGCCGATCTCGGACAGATTCGCGACGGGCGCAATATCGAGGTCGCCGGCGTTATCCTCGTGCGGCAGCGGCCCGGCTCCGCGAAGGGGGTGCTCTTCGTCACGATCGAGGACGAGACGGGGATCGCCAACGGCATCCTGTGGCCCGATCGCTTCGATATCTACCGGCGCCAAGTCATGTCGGCCTCGATGATCGCGATGCGCGGTCGGCTTCAGAAGGAAGGCGAAGTCATTCACATCATCTGCGACAGGATTACCGATCATGACGCAATGTTGCGGTCGATCGCGCAGGGCGACGTCTCCATTGCGCCCGGACGCGGGGATGGGGCGCGGAACGGAGGCGGACCGGACTCCCGCGACGCGCCGCTGCGCATCCGGAGCCATGACTTTCACTGACAGCCATTGGTCTCCTGGCTCGTTGAACCTTTCCCTCATTGGCTGCCTGATTGCGGGCCTCGGCTCGCCTCGTGCCGTCAACCCCCTGCGGGGGTTCGCCCTCGCATTCGCTCGGTGACGGCGGCTCGCGGGCCCTCCTTCTGGCGCCATCGGGGACGGTCCCCGAGCAACAAAGGAGACTTCAAATGGCAAGCATCGCAAATCTTACCGTCAAGGACGACGGCAGCCTCGAAGGCAACCTGGCGACCCTAATGGTGACCGCGCCGATCGCGATCGTCCCGAACGGCCGCAAGGTGAAGGACAGCGAGCCCGACTATCGCGTCATCAGCCGCAAGAATGGCTTCGAACTCGGCGCAGGCTGGGTGAAGACCTCGCAGGCTGGAGCCGAATATATCTCGGTGTCGCTTTCGGCCCCCGAACTCGGCCAGATCTTCTGCAACGTCGCGAACGCACCGGGCGACGATCCATCCAAAAAGGTGCTGATCTGGAACGCGCCGAACTGATCGCCACGCGGGCTCCGGCTGCGCCTCGACGGAGCCGGAGCTTTGTCGTCAAAAATAGAGCGACAGGACGGTGGCTATGGTAGTTCGATAATATGCTCACGCTCGAGATTTCCCAGCTAACAGATGCTTTGGTAGGAGAAATTGCCGAGACGGGCGATTGGATCATCGCCAATCTTGAGACGTCGATAAGCTGGCCCGTCGCATATCAACGGCAGGAATATGCTGGCCGAACCTATTTCATCATCCCGCTCACCACGGACCATTGTCCTGCGGTTGCCATTCGTCGCGGCGACGAAACGCTACAAGCGGGCCGGTCAAGCCTGCTCCGTTTCCTCAGCGCCATGTCGTGGACGCAAAGCGCCGGCGCGATCGTTCAGTCCTTTTCCGGCGGCGGACTGCCGCGGCCCCAGCGCCGGGGAAGCGATTGGGGACTGAGCATAACTGCTGACCTGAATCTGACCTATCTCCCGGAGCCCGATGAACCAAGATCGGCGCTTGCTCTCGCCCTCATGCGTGAAGGCCGAGGTCTCAATCACCCGGCTTATGCGTTCCTGTCCTTCTATCGGGTTCTCGAAGCGGCCATACCCGCAGGCAAGCAACGGCAAACCTGGATCGACGAAAATATCGACGAGATGATGGATCATGGCGGCCGCAGTGCGCTGGAAAGACTGCGGGCGTCCGGTGTCGAAGATCCCGGCGCCCATCTTTACAAATCGGGACGCATGGCCATCGCGCACGCGCAGTCGGACCCCATCATCAATCCCGACGACGCATCGGATTATGATCGAATAGCGGGCGAGCTCCCGATCATGCGAGGATTGGCTGAACTCGCGATCGAGCGGGTATTGGGAGTGAAGACGAGATCAACGATCTACCGCGAACATCTATACGAGCTTCATGGCTTTAAGGCGCAGCTCGGCGCTGCCGTTGTTGCCGCAATTGCCGCAGGAACACCCCCAGCCGATGGCGCTCAAATCGACATTCCATCAATCGATGTCGAACTGCGCCGCAAGGATCCTTATCCACCGCTCCACGCGATGACGCCGATACATGCCCAGCAAGTGGGCTCCTCCCTAATAATCGTCTTCAAGTCTCAGGATGAGATTGTCGAGCTCACCCTGACATTGGACTTCGCTGAAGAACGGCTTCGCTTCGAATGGGGCAAGGATCTAGATGGCCACGACGATGGGTCTTCGATTGCTGCGGAGCACGCCGCTACGATCTCGCGGTTCTTGCTCGAATATATCGGGAACGGCGAACTGCACGTTTATGAAAGCGAAACACGCGCATTGCTTGGCCGCGTCGAAGCCTTTCTCCCTAACAATTATTTCGCCGATCACGACGGGATGAATGCGCGCATAGAAGCTTGGCAGGCCGAAGCTGAGAAACGGCGAGCCGCCGGTCACTAGCGTCGTGGTTTCGCGATAAAGCAGGTCCGCGAGAAGCGCGATCCATACCGAGCGGCACCATGCCCGCTCTCGATTGCCGCTGATCCCTAGGCCGAGGCCATGCCTCCTTCAATCAACCCGCAAGGGGTCCCTGCGCTGCGCTTGGGCCTCCGCTGCGCTGCGGTGATTGCGGCCCGTCCCCGTCCGGCGGGGCGACTGTCGAGCGGGAATGGACCCGCTCCCGGACAGGAGCCTCGATATGCCGCTTTCCACCGCCCAATCGCTCGGCTGGAACCTCGCCCGCACGATGATGACCATCATCGTCCTGATCGAAACCGCCCAAGGATATTCTGTGATGCCGCTCGATGAATTCGACGGCGATCCCAGCTGCATCGTCTGCGAATATGATCCCTTCGCGCGCTGACATCGGCGAAAAACCCCCAAGGTGGTTCCAGTTGCGGTTCCGCCTTCGGGGCGCCGCTGCTATAATCGAGAGGCAGAATGCGCTGTGGTGGAGGTGGCGAGCGCGTCCGACGGGAGGACGCTTGAGACCTTGATGATCATCCTCGGCGGCGTGGCTGCCCTCTATCTCATCTGGATCCTGTTCCGGCTCGCGGCCTTTGCGCTGCCGGTCTATTCCGCGGTCGGCGCCGGCCTCTTTCTGCATACCCAAGGCTATGGAGCAGCCGCCATGCTGTTGGCCGGCTTCACCACCGGTCTGATCGTCTATCTGACGGGTCAGGCGGTCTTCGTGTCGGTCAGGTCTCCCCTCCTCCGATTCCTTGTCGCCCTGCTGTTCGCCGTGCCCGCGGGCTTTGCGGGATATCAGGCGATGACCGGGCTGCTCGGGCTAATGATCGATGACAGCATCTGGACAAACTGCCTGGCCTTTTTCGCGGGTCTTGCCACTGCCTCCGCCGCATGGCGCAGTCTCGCGGGCGCTGCGCTGGCATCGGGACTCTCGGCACCGGACCCCCAATCAAAGGAACTCAACCCTTCGACGCCGCAGGCCTAGGCTTCATTTCCTTCCCGTCCCGGCAACCCTATCCTTTCTTCCGGGCACCAGCACGGCCTCTCGACATGCGCGATCTGGCAGCAAGCCGCTGACGCTGGGCCAGCTTGCCGCAACGGCGCGCCTTCGACTTTCTTCCCCCGGCGTGCCGCCGTTCCTCGCGAGCCAAGAAAGCCGGGTCGCGCCGTCCTTCGCTTTGCTGCGGGCCCTTCGGGCTGCGGCGCCGTCCCCTTGCTGCCCACCGATGCGCATCGAGGCCGCGCTGGTGCGGCCGAGAGCAAGGAAAGGATAGCATCATGACCAAGATCGGCAGCTTCACGAAGGCCGCCTCCGGCGAATATCAGGGCGAGATCGTCACCCTCTCGGTGCAGGCGAAGAAGGTTCGCATCGTCCCCGATGCCAATGCCAGCGGCAACGCGCCGAGCCACCGCGTCCTCATCGGCGAAGCCGAAGTTGGCGCCGCCTGGCCGAAGACCACCCAGGACGACCGTCCCTATCTCTCGGTCAAGCTCGACGACCCGACCTTCTCCGGTCCGATCTTCGCGCAGCTCTTCGCGGGCGAAGGTGAAGCGCATGACCTGGTGTGGAGCCGTCCGACCCGGCGCGGCAACTGATCCGCAGGCCATCGCCGCCCGGCACCCGCCGAGCGGCGATAGTCTCAATTTGGGGCCTTTTCCCGGCGAAATCGGGAAGCGATGGGTTAAGTGTCGGTGCTTTTGCGCCGATAACCAGAAGCGGGGTCGCTGCGGGCATCGGCAGATTGTCTTTGCTTTGCACTCGCTTAGCTTCGGGAGGTGCGCATGCAGCCCATAGTCGACTGGCGGTCGCCAGATTTTCTGAAGATATTTGAACGATATGATCGCGCGGACTTCGCGCAGGAATTCCTGCGCCGCAATCCGCGCTATCGCGCCGCTTATCGTGCCGGCTCCGCGCCCGGGCGGTCGCGGACCGCGCTTCGCAGGCTCGCCCGCCACTGGGGGTTGGTCTTTCGCCTTTGATCCCGATACCCGGGCCGAGCAGGCGCCCGCCCTTTGGCGCCCCGAACTCTGTCCTTCGATCGCCATAGCGGCGCCCGCCCCGTCCGGTTTCCCGGGACCCGCCTTGTCCGACGTCGCTGCTTCGGGCGGCATTGCCGCCGAATGGCTCGCATACCGTGAATGGCATCTCGTGCTCGCCATCGACGGCCGCCGCTACCGGCTCTGGATCGCCGATTGCCTGCACAATGAGGCGCTCGCCTATGTCGTGCCGGCCGACGATCATATCGCTGAACGCCAGGCGGCGACCGGGGCACTCCACGGATGGATCATGGCGTGCTCCGCTTCGGTCCCGCCGGGTCAGCCCGGTCCCACCGAGCGCTGGCGGCTGGTGCAGTGGTTGCGTTTGCTCGACGCGCTCGACGAAAACATAGCCCCGCGCGACCTCGCCGCGACCCTCATCCTGCCCGACGCCGGCTCCTATACCGCTGCCGAATGGGATGCGTCGAGCGAGCGCCGCCGCCTCGCGCGCTGGCAGCGTAGCGCGATCGCGATGCGCGATGGCGGCTATCTCACCCTGCTCGCGGGCGGCTGATCGGGACATTCCGCAGCGCGTCACTTTGTCCGTTCCTGAATCGCGTCCCGATTTCCGATGGTCGCCGCCTGCCCGCCGCCGCCCTCCCGGGTGTCCGGCGCGGCATCAGGAGACCCTCGATGAGCGATTTCGCCGCCCCCATTGTCCCGCGATTTCTGAAAACACCCGACGCCGCCGTCCACCTCGGCTTGTCCGCCCGCACGCTCGAAAAGCATCGCTGCTACGGAACCGGCCCGGTCTATCGCAAGCTCGGTGGCCGCATCGTTTATGCGATGGAGGATCTCAACGCCTGGGCCGAAATTGGCCGGCGTCATTCGACCTCCGATCCGGGCAAAGGCACCATCCTCCCCGCGCGCCCGGTGCAGCGCTGATGTGCAGCGCGCAGGCTTCGAGCGGGACGGCTGGCTGCGCTGCGCCGCCGCCCGGCGGGCCGCAGGACAGCCTGACCGAGGTCGAACTGACCTGGATCGAAGGACGCCTCGAGCAGTGGATTCGCTTCGGCCGCGTCGCCGCCGAGCATATCCAGAGCCGCAGCACCAAGCGGGTCGCCTTCCGTCCGGGCGCGACCTTCGCCTTCGTCCGCTGGACGTCGAACGACTATGGCACGGTGCATTCGAGCATTGTGATCGCGTCCGCGGTTGCAACGGGGTCGCCCTATTCGACGCTGCCATTCGTTCGCCCCGGTGCCGATCTCCTGCTCCGCATCGACGGTTGGCCGAAGGTTCAACAGGTCCTGCAAGCGATCGATGCGGTCGAGGCGACCGGCGTCGATGCTTGCGATGCGGCGCCCGATCATTGGCGTCATGTCGGCAACCGCATTGCGGCCGGAATGCCGTTCCGCCCCTATGGGCCCGATCGCCATGCGGCATGGCTTCGCCGCCGGGCGATCGAGGCATGAACCGCCGCTATCTCCGTGCGACGGTCGCAGCCGCGTCGCTCTTCGGCACTCTCTTTGTCGCGGTCGCCTGGCTGGCGCCGGCGCCGCGCCTGCTGTGGAACGCCAGCGCGAGTGCGCCGATCGGTCTTTATTGGATCGACCCGGGTGCGCCGGTCCGTGCGGGCGAGCTGGTCGCGATCCGACCGCCAGCGCCGCTCGGCGGCTGGCTCGCCGAGCGCCACTATCTCCCTGCTGGGGTGCCGCTTTTGAAGCGCGTTGCCGCGCTTCCCGGCGCGCGCATTTGCCGCTCGGGCGTCTTCGTGACGATCGACGGCCTTGCCGCCTCGCGCGCCATGGCGCGCGATCGCCTCGGCAGGCAATTGCCACGCTGGTTCGGATGCCGCGTCGTTGGCCCAAGCGAGCTCTTCCTCCTCAACGCCGCGCCGGACAGCCTCGACGGGCGATATTTCGGACCGCTGCCCGCCGCCGGGCTGCTCGGCGTCGCACATCCCGTCATGACCCGCCCGGCTTCCGGTGCGCCGCTTAGCGCCCACCGGCCCTCCCCGGACCAGACTTCATCCCAAGCTGAATAGGAGATCATGCATGATTATCGGAACATTCCGTCGGCAAGACGATGGCTACGCTGGCCACATCCGCACGCTCGCTTTTGATGCGGAGATCAACATCGCGCGCGCGCAGATATCGGAGACCGAGAACGCGCCGACGTGGCGCGTCTATCTCGGCGACGCCGAGGCCGGCATCGAGATCGGAACGGGCTGGACGCGCTGCGGATCGCGCGGAATCTATGTCGCGTTGCAGATCGACGATCCACTGTTCGCCGCACCGATCAGCGCCAATTTGTTCGATTCGCGTCAGCTTGACGGCCCGCATCTGCTCTTCT
Source organism: Sphingopyxis sp. (assembly GCF_016463645.1). Classification (GTDB taxonomy): domain Bacteria; phylum Pseudomonadota; class Alphaproteobacteria; order Sphingomonadales; family Sphingomonadaceae; genus Sphingopyxis. Next base: position 10,477 of record NZ_JAEMQX010000017.1, read on the forward strand.
GGTCGCGTGCCGACGCGAGCGAGAAGGGCTGAACCATGGCGCGCACTCTTCGCGCTCGTACCGGCTTCGTGCTCCGCTGGGCATGTCCATGCGGTGCCCTGCTGGCAGCGCTCAGCGTGCCCACGAACTGCACAGCCGCGACACCGGCGATAGCTGAACCCAGCCACCCTTATGCAGCGTCCGTCGCCGAAGCATCGCAGCGCTTCGGCATACCGGAACGCTGGATATGGCGCGTCATGCACGCCGAAAGTCGGGGCAATCAGCGCGCGGTCTCGCGCGCCGGCGCGATGGGGCTGATGCAGATCATGCCGCCAACCTGGGCAATGCTGTCGGCACGCCATCGCCTCGGCAACGATCCGTTTGATGTGCGCGCGAACATACTCGCTGGCGCGGCCTATCTGCGCGCAATGTGGGACCGCTATCGCGATGTGCGGCTGATGCTTGCAGCCTATAATGCCGGGCCGGGACGCGCGGATGCCTATGCGGCGGGGCGGCGCGGCCTGCCCGCCGAGACGCTTGCCTATGTCCGCCAGATCGCGCCCGAACTCGGCGCCTCGGACGGGCCTTCGTCCGTCCCCGCGCCTACACTCGCTGCGCCCGGCTGGCGCGACGCTTCGCTGTTCGCCGCGCGTCCACAGGTCACCGACACGGCCGAAACGCGCACGGTCGCTGCACCGACATTGCGCGACGAAGCCGCCCCGCCGCCTGTACGGACCATGCCCGTTGCTCCGTCGAATCCGTTGTTCGTTCCGCTGTCTGGACCAGCCGAATGACGCGGGTCGCTATCCGCCCGGGCGCAGTGATCGTCGGCCTGTTCGGGGCGTTTTGGGGTTGCTGGAGGGAGAATTCGGGAGGGCGAGATAAAAGACGTGCCAGCTTCTGGCGCGTATGTGGTTGTTTTTGTGCGACAATCGCATATGGCCCCGGCGTCCCCCTGCCATACAATGCGCATGAAAATCCTTTCCCCGCAAAGGCTTGCTGTATGGCAACCGTCCTTTGAGCTCCGGCGACAGCGATTTTCGGATCCGGCCGGGAAGAGGGCGTGACGCCGGCCGGGGGTCGGGCGGCAAGGGGCAGCGGCTCGCGGCGCAGGTTCGCCGCGCCGCCGCGCGGCAGGGTCTCACGCCTTTGCGCAAGGGTGGCGGTGGCGGCACGCAACGCCTCGGACGCGGACGGCGCGCCGTAGCAATGGCGCGCTTCCGCGCGAATGGCCGCCGCGTCGTCGTCAAGGCGCGCATCGTGCGGCACAAGGGCATGCGTTTTCGCGCCGCGCCGCTCGCCAAACATATATCGTATCTCGAACGCGACGGAGTGACGCGCGACGGGCTCGATGCATCCTTGTTCGACGCCCAGGGCGACGCGGCAGACCGCAGCGCTTTCGCCGAGCGCTGTGACGGCGACCGGCACCATTTCCGCTTCATCGTCAGCCCCGAAGACGCCGGCGCGATGGACGATCTTCGCAGCTTCACCCGCGACCTGATGAAGGACATGTCGCGCGATCTCGAAACCGGCCTCGATTGGGTCGCGATCGACCATTGGAACACCGACAATCCGCACATCCACATCATGGTTCGCGGCGTCGCCGACTACGGGACCGATCTTGTCATCGATCGCGCCTATGTGAGCGAAGGCATCCGCTTCCGCGCCGAGGAACGCGTGACACTCGAGCTCGGCCTGAGAAGCGAGCGCGAGATGACCCAGGCGATCGAGCGCGAAGTCGATGCCGAGCGCTGGACCAGCCTCGACCGGCAGATCGAAAGCGCGACTGCCGAGAATGGCCGGCTTCTCGATCTCCGCCCTCCGGCTGCCGGCGATCAGGCGTCGGACCGGATGCTGCGCGGCCGCGCGACGACACTCGAGCGGCTCGGTCTGGCCGAGCGCGTTGGCCCCGCTATGTGGATGGTCGATCCGGGCGCCGAACGCGCGCTGCGCGATCTCGCCGACCGCGGCGACATCATCAAGACGATGCACCGCGCGATGCAGCGGAGCGGAATGGCTTTCGACACGTCGGCGCTTGCCTTGCACGGCGAGGCCCCGCGCGACCCGATCGTCGGTCGCCTTGTCGCGCGCGGTCTCCACGACGAACTCGCCGGCAGCGCCTTCGCGATCGTCGACGGCGTTGATGGCCGCACGCATCATCTACGGTTCGACGACATCGAATGGACCGGCGATGCGAAGCTGGGCGCGATCGTCGAACTGCGCCGCTGGGAAGGGCGCGATGGGACCGCACGGCTGTCGCTCGCGGTGCGATCCGACCTGCCGCTGGGCGAACAGATTGCAGCGAATGGCGCGACCTGGCTCGATCGTCAGCTCGTCGCGCGCGACACCGTCCTCGTGGGATCGGGATTTGGGCTGGCGGTGCGCGATGCGATGGACGCGCGCGCGACGTTTCTCGAAGGCGAGGGCCTTGCCCGGCGGCAAGGCCAAAGGCTCGTCATGGCGAGCGGTCTCATCGACACGCTGAAGCAGCGCGACCTCGACGCGGCGCAAACCGCCATCGCGGCGCGCACGGGGCTCGTGCACCAGCCGTCGGCAAACGGCGAGCAAGTGAGCGGCACCTATCGCGAGCGTGTGTCGCTCGCCTCGGGCCGCTTCGCGATGATCGACGACGGGCTTGGCTTCCAGCTCGTTCCTTGGCGCCCCGCGCTCGATCGTCACCTCGGACAGCATGTCGTCGGCACCATGGCAACGGGCGGTTCGATCGACTGGTCGCTCGGGCGCGGTCGCGGGATCGGTATTTGATGAAAGGATGGGCGCAATGAACGATCGTATCCTCTGGGGCCAGATCGCTGCGGTCGGGGCGATCGTGACCGCCGCGATCTGGACCGCGACGCAGTGGACGGCGGCCTCGCTGGGCTTTCAGCCCGAGCTTGGCGCGCCCTGGTTTCGGATCGAAGGATATCCGGTCTATCCGCCCCCCGCCTTCTTCTGGTGGTGGTTTGCCTTCGACGCCTATGCGCCGGCCATCTTCCTCAAGGGCGCCGGCATTGCGGCGTCGGGGGGCTTCCTCTCGATCATAGTCGCGATTGCCATGTCGGTCTGGCGCGCCCGCGAGCGGCGCCGCGCCGAAACCTATGGCTCGGCGCGTTGGGCGAGCGAGCGCGAAATCCGCAAGGCCGGCATGCTCGGGTCCGATGGCGTCATTCTCGGTCGCATGGGCGGCGCCTATCTCCGCCATGATGGCGCCGAGCATATTCTCTGCTTCGCGCCCACAAGATCGGGCAAGGGTGTCGGGCTCGTCGTCCCGACCTTGCTCACCTGGCCGGGGAGTTGCATCGTCCACGACATCAAGGGCGAGAATTGGCAGCTCACCGCGGGCTTTCGCGCGCAGCACGGCCGCGTCCTGCTCTTCGATCCCACCAACCGCGCCTCTGCCGCTTATAATCCGTTGCTCGAAGTCCGGCGCGGCGAATGGGAAGTGCGCGACGTGCAGAACGTCGCCGACGTGCTTGTCGATCCGGAAGGCAGCCTCGAGAAGCGTAATCACTGGGAAAAAACAAGCCACGCACTGCTCGTTGGCGCGATCCTCCATGTTCTTTACGCCGAACCCGACAAGAGCCTCGCCGGGGTCGCGGCCTTTCTGTCCGATCCGCGCCGGCCGATCGCGGCGACGCTGCATCGAATGAAGGCGACCCGCCATCTCGGCGATCGGCCGCACCCGGTCGTCGCCGCGGCGGCGCAGGAATTGCTCAACAAGAGCGAGAATGAACGGTCGGGCGTGTTGTCGACGGCCATGTCCTTCCTCGGTCTCTACCGCGACCCGGTGATTGCGGCGGTCACCGGATCATCCGAATGGCGGATCGCCGATCTTTTGGGCGGGCCCGGACCCGTGTCGCTCTATCTGGTCGTGCCGCCCGGCGACATCAGCCGGACGAAGCCGCTGGTCCGGCTCATCCTCAACCAAATCGGCCGCCGTCTCACCGAAGAACTCGGGCCGCGCGATCGGTCACGACGCCTGCTCTTGATGCTCGACGAATTTCCTGCACTCGGTCGGTTGGATTTCTTCGAGAGCGCGCTCGCCTTCATGGCGGGCTATGGCATCAAGGCTTTCCTGATCGCCCAGTCGCTCAACCAGATCGAGAAGGCCTATGGCCTCAACAATGCGATCCTCGATAATTGTCACGTCCGGGTCAGTTTCGCGACCAATGACGAGCGGACCGCCAAGCGCATCTCGGACGCGCTCGGCACCGCCACCGAAATGCGTGCGATGAAAAACTACGCCGGCCATCGCCTCTCGCCCTGGCTTGGCCATCTCATGATCTCGCGAACCGAGACGGCGCGTGCGCTGTTGACGCCCGGAGAGGTCATGCAGCTACCGCCCAACGACGAGATTGTCATGGCGGCCGGTGTGGCGCCGATCCGGGCGCGCAAGGCACGCTATTTTCGCGATCGCCGATTGATGGCTCGGGTCCTTCCGCCGCCGACCGTCGGCGGAACGCCGAAACCGCGCAGCGACGATTGGTCGCAGTTGCCGGAGCCGCAAACTCCCGCACCGGGGGAGCGGGCAGCTGACGACGTGGAAATCGATGGGAGCGACACCGAGAATGCCGGCATCCGGCAGGAACCCGAACTTCCACTTCATGAGGATATAGCGCCTGTACCACCGCCACCCGCGGGCGAGTTTGATTTCGGCGAGGAGGATAGCCAGGCCGACGCCGCCCGCCTCCGTCAGGCGGCCGATCGCCGCATGGTGCGAAATGCCCGCACTGCATCGCTCGATCCGGATGATGGGATCGACCTATGACCAAGGCTAGCATCAAGCAGACTTTCCGCCTCGATGCAGAGCTTGTTCGCCTTGTGGCGGAGCGGGCGCGGCAGCGCCGGGTGACCCGCACCGAGGTTGTCGAGGCTGCGCTCGCTTCGCTGCTCTCGGCCGATCATGAGGAACGATTGGAGGCGGCGCTCACCAAGCGGATCGATAAGTTGGCGCGTGGGCTCGATCGGCTCGAATGGAATCTCGACCTGTCGAACGAGGCCTTCGCGCTCTTTGTCCGCTTCTGGCTGACAAGTACCGCGCCGCTCCCCGACACGGCGCTGCCGGCGGCTCAGGCGACGGGAAAGAAGCGGTGGGAAGGATTTGTGGAATCGCTCAGTCGGCGAATGGAAACCGGCTCGAAGCTGGCCGACGAACTATCGAAAGACATGGGCGGCAACCGTCCGGGGTGAATTAGAAGATCGCAGTGGTCTATCTGGTGCGGAAAATTTGCACGGGCGAGCACATTATTCCGGAGCATCCGAGAAAAAGGCGCGCAAGCGATGAGCAGTGTCTGGCCGCAGCCGGACGAAGCTGCGGCGGGCATCCATCAAATCAGGCGTCCGATCGACGAGGCCCGCATCGCAGAGCTTCTGGACAAGGCGGAGGGCGCTGCTCATCGGAATGGTCGAGGTTACGCACAGGTCGCTGGTCGACAATGGCTTGCCCTCTCCCTCATGAATGAAGAGGTCGATAAGCATTTCCCAAGCGGGTTCGCCAAACAATTCCTCTGCCCCGATGAGCTGGCGGCGCAGCAGTCGGCGGCGAAGCGTCGCCCGCGCGTTCTCAAGCGCGGCGCCGTTACTCTTATCGGTTCCCTGCCTCGGCGATCTGAGCGTCACGCGGGCTGTTCGTGATCGCTGGCGGGCGATCTGGTCGCGGCTGGTAATGTGACGGGTGTGGCCAGCGCCGACGACAATATGGTCGACCAGAGTGATGTCGAGCGAACGCGCAACAGCGTCGATGTGCTGCGTCGCTTGCTCGTCCTCCTTGCTCGGGGTCGGATCGCCGCTCGGATGATTGTGGATGAGGATGATGCCCGCCGCGTTCAGTTCAAGCGCGCGGCGGAAGATCGTGCGCGGATAAACGGCCAGGTGGGCGAGCGTTCCATTTTGCAGGCATTCGTCGGCGATCAGCCGTTGGCGCGCGTCGAGGAATAGGATCCGAAGCGTCTCGTCCCTGAGCGACCCCATCGATGCAATGAGATAGCGGCGAAGGTTGGGGTCCAGCGGATCGATCGCCACCGATTCCAGATCAGCCCGCATCGCTTCGAGAAACATATCGTGCGCGCGGATGAACAGAAGCACGACGTTCGAATTCGTCCCGAGAACCCGGGCAAGGGTTTCGGGGGGCTGCGACCAGATATTCGCGAGACTGCGGAATTCGGCCAGCAGCGCTGACGCTATGGCTTCGCTGCCGTCGGGGTCGATCGCCGAAATAAAGGCACCCAGGACGGATCGCTGCCGTTCCGTGCCAGCCGTCGTTGATGCCGCCAGGTTGCCACGACGAGGAGCGGCGCCAGAGGCCAGGAACCAGCTACCTGCATCGTCAGATAGGCTGCCGAGTGCAGATCCATCTCGATCGCGCGTGTCGAATGCGCGAGCAGGGGCAGGAATTGTAGCGCCGCCGCGATCATCGGCCAGAAGCGGTGCGCCATCAGCGCGATGGCCAGCGTCGCTGCCGCCGCTGCGAGATCGATCAGCAGGTGTCCTGTATCCACGGCGAGATATTGCACTGGAACGAACAGGTGCAGCGCTTGATCCGTCACAAGCATGGCGAGCAGCACGGCCGCCATCGCCCGTTCGGGTCCGCCGCCCTTGCGCATCGCATAGGCAAGGGCCACCAGCAGGATTGTCACGAAGAAAGCGATCCGCAGCATCGTGATCACAGACCATGCCGATGGCTCCTGGTCAATCTCATCAAAGGGCAGCGACAAGCGCTGCCGAATTGGGCGCGATCTCCGGGCACTCATGGAGATCGAGCCCCGCGGTCTCGCGGCCGATTTCGGCAAGCTCGCCATGAACGCGCAATATGTCGCCGCTGACGCCGACAAGCGCGACTTGTGCCTTGGCCAGCCGCTGGATCGTCGCGTGACCTCTGGCAGCAGGGACGCCAATCGTATCTCGGCGCGCCGTGACCACGGTCGCCATCAGCGACGACACGGCGATCAAAGCGTCGTCGATCTGGGTTTCGGCGGCGGGCACCGCCTTTTGGAGCCGCGCTGCATTCAGATTGATCGGCTGGGTCATAACTTCTCCTTTCCGAAGACGCGATGCGTCTCGGTTCGATGAACACAAAGGGTGGAGGGATTAGCTGGAGAGCAGCCGCGTCAGCGTCTGCCCGATGGCAAGACCGGCAAGGATGATGAGGAGCAGGAACAGGAATATCGCTGCCACAATCGCCATCCTCTTTGCTGGTTTGTAATCGCGCCTCCAGATAGTCCCGGACGGCGGGCTGCTGCGCGATCGTTCGACGTCGGTCCCGAGGCTGGCTAGCAGCTCCGGGTCGTCGGCCGAACGCCCGTCTGGAAAGTGGGATGGCACCAACCGGGGCGGTTGGGGAAGTATGATCGAATCACATAGTATCCGATCATAGGTCTGTTTGAGGCGCGCGTAGATGAGAGCGGTCTCGTCGCGGCCCGAGGCGCCCAGGATATCGCGCGCCGCGGTCAGCCTGAGATCAACGGCCTGCTTGGAAATATCGAGGTGCCGCGCAATCTGTTTCGACGTTTGCCGCTCGAGCAGCAAATCGAGACAAGCGCGCTGCTTGTCGGTCAGGCGCGCCCAGCGCGCCGCCTCATCGGATGGGTGCGACCCCGAATCACTCATCCTGACACTCTTGTCAAAAATGCGCCGAGCACAAGCTGCCCGATGCGATTCGCGGTTGATTGCTCCTTGTTGCCTGTGCGGCGGCTACGCCACACCCTGTCTTTCTATCCCATTGTACGACGCCGATAAAAGCTTGTTGAACTGCCGGCTTTTCTGCGCCTCTTACTCGTCCCCGTCGAGCCGGGCGCGGTGCCCTGCTCCGAGAAACGGGGTTCCCAATGGGCGCAGAACCGAACCGGCTGGAGGCACGTCATCGCAGCGCGCGGATGCTGCGCACGGCGCTGGGCGATGCGATCGCTGCGTGGCTCGCCGATCCCCAGATCATCGAAATCATGCTCAATCCGGACGGGCGGCTTTGGGTCGATCGGCTGGGCGAGGGCATTGCGGATAGCGGTCAGATGATGACCCCTGCGGATGGCGAGCGCATCATCCGGCTCGTCGCCCATCATGTCGGCGCCGAGGTCCATGCGGCTGCCCCGCGCGTCTCGGCCGAGTTGCCCGAGGGCGGTGAACGCTTCGAAGGCCTGCTGCCGCCCGTCGTGACGGCGCCGACCTTCGCGATCCGCAAACCCGCGATCGCGGTCTTCTCGCTCGAAGACTATGTCGCGGCCGGCATCATGCGCGCCGGCGAGGTCATGTTGCTCCGCGCCGCGGTGCACGACCGCCTCAATATCCTTGTCGCGGGCGGGACCGGAACCGGCAAGACGACGCTGACCAATGCATTGCTCGCAGAGATCGCCGGGAGCAGCGACCGCATCGTCCTCATCGAAGACACGCGCGAACTGCAATGCGCCGCGCCCAATCTCGTCGCGATGCGCACCAAGGACGGAGTCGCTTCGCTCGCCGACCTTGTCCGTTCGTCCCTGCGGCTGCGCCCCGACCGCATTCCGATCGGCGAGGTGCGCGGCGCCGAGGCGCTCGACCTGCTCAAGGCGTGGGGCACCGGTCATCCGGGCGGCGTCGGGACGATCCACGCGGGAAGCGCGCTCGGCGCGCTCCGCCGCATGGAGCAGCTGATCCAGGAAGCGGTGGTCACCGTCCCGCGCGCCTTGCTCGCCGAGACGATCGATCTCGTGGCCGTGCTCGTCCGCGACGGCACGGGTCGCCGCCTGTCCGAACTCACGCGCGTCGACGGGCTCGATCCCGCGACCGGTGAATACCGCCTCATTCCCTCTGTTCCCGCAGGAGAGCTATCATGAAATTTGCCCGTCCCGATCGCGCGATGTTGGGCGCTGCCGCCTTCGCCATCACCTTCGCCCTGTCGGCGCCGGCTCAGGCCGGCGGCTCGTCGATGCCCTGGGAGGCGCCGCTCCAGTCGATCCTCGAGAGCATCGAAGGCCCCGTCGCCAAGATTGTCGCGGTGATCATCATCATCGTGACCGGGCTCAGCCTCGCTTTCGGCGACACGTCGGGCGGCTTTCGCCGGCTCGTGCAGATCGTGTTCGGCCTGTCGATCGCCTTCGCCGCGTCGAGCTTCTTCCTGTCCTTCTTCTCCTTCGGCGGCGGGGCGCTCGTCTGATGGGCCGGGACGGCGAGGTGCCGGGCTTCTTCGCGCCGGTGCATCGAGCGTTGGCCGAACCGATCCTGCTCGGCGGCGCGCCGCGCAGCCTCGCGATCGTCAATGGCACGCTCGCTGGTGCGATCGGCCTGGGCCTTCGGCTCTGGCTCGCCGGCCTCGCCATCTGGGCGATCGGGCACGCCCTCTCGGTCTGGGCCGCGCGCCACGACCCGCAGTTCGTCGACGTCGCCCGCCGTCACCTCAAATATCCCGTCTGGATGCAGCCATGATGAACCTCTCCGAATATCGCACCAAATCCTCGTGCCTCGCCGATTTCCTGCCCTGGGTGGCGCTCGTCGCCGAGGGGATCGTCCTCAACAAGGACGGCTCGTTCCAGCGCACCGCGCGCTTCCGCGGGCCCGATCTCGACAGCGCCACGCCCGCCGAGCTCGTCGCAGTGACCGCGCGGCTCAACAGCACGCTTCGCCGCCTCGGCTCGGGATGGGCGGTGTTTGTCGAGGCGCAGCGCGTGCCCGCACTGTCCTATCCCGTGTCGGATTTCCCCGATGTGGTGTCCGAGCTGGTCGATGTCGAACGCCGCGAGCAATTCCGCGAGGAAGGCGCGCATTTTGAGAGCTTCTATTATCTGACGCTCTTGTGGATGCCGCCCACGGAAGACGCCGCGCGCGCCGAGGCATGGCTCTATGAGGGGCGCTCGAAGACCGGTGTCGACCCGAAGGAATTGCTGAAAAGCTTTGTCGACCGCACCGGGCGCATGCTCCACCTCATCGAAGGCTTCATGCCCGAGGCCGAATGGCTGGATGATAGCGACACGCTGACCTATCTCCACAGCTGCATCTCGACCAAGGTCCAGCGCGTCCGCGTTCCCGAAACCCCCGCCTATCTCGACGCGCTGCTTGCCGACGAGGCGTTGGTCGGCGGCCTCGAGCCGCGGCTTGGTGATCATCATCTCCGCACGCTCACCATCACCGGCTTTCCGAGCGTCACCTTTCCCGGGCTGCTCGACGAACTCAACCGGCAGGCCTTCGCCTATCGCTGGTCGTCGCGCGCGATCATGCTCGACAAGACCGACGCCACCAAATTGCTCACCAAGATCCGGCGTCAATGGTTCGCCAAGCGCAAGTCGATTGCCGCGATCCTCAAGGAGGTGATGACCAACGAGGCCTCGGTCCTCATGGACAGCGACGCCTCGAACAAGGCGGCCGATGCCGACATGGCGCTCCAGGAACTTGGCGCCGACGAGGCGGGCATCGCCTATGTCACTGCGACGATCACTGTCTGGGATCGCGACCCGGCGCTCGCCGCCGAGAAGCTCAGGCTTGTCGAGAAGATCGTCCAGAGCCGCGACTTCACGTGCACGATCGAAGGCGTGAACGCGCTCGAAGCCTGGTTCGGGAGCCTCCCCGGCCATGTCTATGCCAATGTCCGCCAGCCCCCGGTTTCGACCCTCAATCTCGCCCACCTCATTCCCCTGTCGGCGGTGTGGGCGGGGGCGGAGCGGGACGAGCATTTCGGTGCAGCCCCCTTGCTCTACGGCAAGACCGAAGGCTCGACCCCGTTCCGCCTCACTCTTCACGTCGGCGATGTCGGCCATATGCTGGTGGTCGGGCCGACCGGCGCCGGCAAATCGGTGCTGCTCGCGCTGATGGCGCTCCAGTTCCGCCGCTATGAAGCCAGCCAGATTTTCGCCTTCGACTATGGCGGCTCGATCCGCGCCGCGGCGATCGCGATGGGCGGCGACTGGCAGGATCTCGGCGGCGCGCTGCACGATGCCGGTAGCGCCGGATCGGTCGCCCTGCAGCCGCTGGCGCGCATCGACGAAGCGGCCGAGCGCGCCTGGGCCGCCGAATGGCTCGCCGCCCTGCTCGCGGGCGAAGGGGTCGATGTCGATCCGGCCGCCAAGGAGCATATCTGGTCGGCGCTGACTTCGCTCGCAACCGCGCCGGTCGCCGAGCGCACGCTGACCGGCCTCGCAGTGCTTCTCCAGTCGCAGGAGCTGAAACTTGCGCTCGCGCCTTATCTGGTCGGCGGTCCCTGGGGTCGGTTGCTCGATGCCGAGGCCGAGCATCTTGGGACGGCGCGCGTGCAGGCGCTCGAAACCGAGGGGCTGGTCGGCGCCTCCGCAGCCGCATCGGTGCTCGCTTATCTGTTCCACCGTATCGAGGGACGTCTCGACGGCTCGCCGACGCTGATCATCATCGACGAAGGCTGGCTCGTCCTCGACAGCCCGGCCTTCGCAGCCCAACTGCGCGAGTGGCTGAAGACGCTGCGCAAGAAGAATGCGAGCGTGATCTTCGCGACCCAGAGTCTCGCAGATATCGAAGCCTCGAGCATCGCACCGGCGATTATCGAGAGCTGCCCGACGCGGATATTCCTGCCGAACGAACGCGCCGCGGAACCGCAGATCGCACGGGTCTATGAACGCTTCGGGCTCAACGATCGCCAGATCGAGATATTGAGCCGGGCCACGCCGAAGCGCGATTATTATTGCCAGTCGCGGCGCGGCAACCGGCTGTTCGAACTGGGCCTTGGCGATGTGGCGTTCGCCTTCACCGCCGCCTCCTCGAAAACCGACCAGATCGAGATCGGCGAGTTGGTCGAGACGCGCGGCCGCGCCGATTTCGCCGAATTCTGGCTGCGCCACCGCGGCCTCTACTGGGCCGCCGATCTCCTCGCCAATCTCGAAACCCCCGACCACCTGATGGAGTGATTGCCATGAAGACAGTGATTAACCGCGCGCTGCTCGCCGCCCTGCTCGCCGGATCGACCCTGACCGCGATCGGCACATTCGCCACCGCCGCGGCGCAGGTCGGCGGCATCGTCCACGATCCGCGCAACTATGCGCAGAACATCCTGACCGCCGCGCGCACCCTCGAGCAGATCAACAACCAGATCTCCATGCTGCAGAATCAGGCCACCTCGCTGGTCAACGAGGGGCGCAATCTGACGAGCCTCCCCGTCTCGATGCTGCAGGAATTGCAGGGCCAGGTCGATCGCACCCGCCAATTGCTGAGTGAGGCGCAGCGCGTCGCCTATGACGTCGGCGATATCCAGACTGCCTTCGATGCGCGCTACAAGGGCGCGGCCCTGTCAGGCTCGCAGGCCGCGATGGTCGCCAATGCCGAGGCGCGCTGGAACGACAGTGTCGGTGCCTTTCAGGATGCGATGAAGGTGCAGGCCGGCGTCGTCACGAACTTGGGGACCACACGCCAGTCGATCGGCACCCTCGTCTCGGCGAGCCAGTCGGCGACGGGCGCCTTGCAGGCGGCGCAGGCAGGCAACCAGATCCTGGCGGTCCAGTCGCAACAGCTCTCCGATCTCGCCGCCGCGATCGCCGCGCAGGGCCGGGCGCAGATGCTCGACGCCGCGCGCAGCGCCGCCGCCGAGTCCGAAGGCCGCGAACGCTTCCGCCGCTTCCGCAAGGCCGATTGAGATGGGGAGGGCGGCGAAGATCGCGGCGGTCGCGGTGCTCGGCGGCCTGCTCATAACGCTGGCGATCCTGCGCCTCTCTTCGCCGCCCGCGCCCGATGCGTCGCCTCCGAACAGCATCGAGGACGACGCAAACCGTGCCGCTTCGACCGTTTCGAAGCGCTGCCGCACGGTGACGGTGGCTGACACCGAATGCGCTGCCGCCTGGGAGGCGAAGCGCCGCCATTTCTTTGGACAGAAGGACTAGCCGCCGTAGGGTAGAGATGAAGCGCTACGTCCCCTTTCGGAGACAAGTTTCTCCATCCCTCCCTCCGAACCGGACGTGCAAGTTTCCAAGCATCCGGCTCTCCATGCACGGGCGATTATTCGCCCGAGGGCGGGCCTCAGACATGCCTGAGGCGAGCGAACGCATCCCAGAAGTTCAGCAAGGTTTCCCTATGCCGTTTCCCCCATTTCGCGTTCCATCCGTTCGGCTTCTCGATACGCTGTTCCGGGTAACGCATGGTCCCTCCTTCGCAGAAGAACCGCAGGCGTTTGGACCCTTCGGTCCATTGCCGTCGCTTGCCGGGGGCACTGAGATGATAGCGGCGCCGCAGGGTCGGCCAACCCGCCTTGCCGTGCTTCATCCTGAGCCAGCGCCCGACGCGCTGCCATATCCAGTAGTCGAGCTGTTTGAACCGGTCGTATGCGCCAGTGGCGTAACGATAATAGGTTCTCCAGCCCATGATGACCGGATTGAGCCTTTCGATGACGTGGGCAAGATCGCGTCCCGTCGGGATGCTCCTCACCAGAGCCTTGATCTTGTGGCGCAGGTCGTTCAGCTTTCCCTTCGGGATGAAGAGATTGCCGACCCATCGGCGTGTCCGATAGGCTCTGGTCTGCGCCATCCGATAGCCGAGGAAGTCGAAGCCTTCCCTGACATCGGTGATCCGGGTCTTTTCCATCGACAGCTCCATGCGAAGTTCCGTCTTCAGGAACTCCGCCAGCGCCAGCTTCTCCGCTTCGGCTTGCTCCCGCGTGCCATCGACGAGGACGACAAAGTCGTCCGCGTATCGCACCATGTACATCACGAGCCGGCCCTTCTTGTGGTCTTTGACCCGTCGGGCAGCGACGTTCGTACTTGGTTCGCGGGGGCGGCCAGACCATCTTCCGTACCGTTCGTCGATGGCTGTCAGATATATGTTCGACAGCATCGGCGATATGATCCCGCCCTGCGGCGAGCCGGTAACGGAGTGACGTTCGGTCCCTTCGACCATAACACCGGCCTTCAGGAACGAGAGGATCAGCGTCAGCACCTTTCGGTCACCGATGCGTTTCCGGACCCGCTCCATCAGGACGTGATGGTCGATGGCGTCGAAGCAGCCCTTGATGTCGCCCTCGATGACGTAGCGATAGACCGAGGGTCCACGCTTTGTCGGGTGAAGGAATCTCTGGATTCTCGCCAGAGCATCGTGGGTGCTTCGGCCGCGCCGGAACCCGTAGGAGGTCGGATGGAAGTCCGCCTCGAAGATGGGTTCCAGGACCAGCTTCAAAGCCATTTGTACCAGACGGTCGACCAGCGTTGGAATGCCGAGTGGCCGGAACTGCCCCGGTTTGCCGGGCTTCGGGATGAGCCGTTGCCTGACGGGCTGGGGACGATAGGTTCCGTTGCGAAGCGCCTCGCGTATTTCGTCGAGGAATCCCGCTGCGCCATCCGGGCGCTGTTCGACCATGCGCCGCGTCACCCCATCGGTGCCGGGTGTCTGGCTGCCGCGATTGCCGGACAACCTTCGCCACGACTCCTCAAGGAATCGGCGGTCGCATACGAGATTGAACAGATCAGCGAAGACCTTATCAGGGTCTTCGTTGCTCCACCGATACAGTTTGCGCTGCATGTCGAGGACGAACGAGATATTCACCTCGTCGGACATAGGCCCACCTCCTGCCTTCTCGCTGTATCCACTGCCCCCCTTCGCCATGTGGACGGCTTTCCCGTCCTCGGACTACTACGGAGGCTCCGCCCCTCGTCATCGCGTTCGCTGGTCGCTTCAGCCATCCGTGGTCCGACAATTTCGGAAGCGACGACAAGGTTCTTAGGTTCCGTAACTGATCTCTGGCCTGCTGTAGGCGCCGACTTTACCCCGTGTGGAATCGGGTCCCGATACCGCGCAAGCCCATATCGAGGCTGGCGTGCGGCACGCCGCACGCCCCCAGTCCGAGTGTCCATAGCCCGGACCAACGCTCCACAAATCCGCGGTTCGCACCGCCGACTGACCCGCCCACTTCCGAGTTGGCGAGTGTCCAGATGTAACGAGGCGTCCGCCATCGGTTCGGTTTCCCTCGCCATGGCAGGCTCGCTGGCCGGACCACGTGCAGGATCGGAAGTTCCCGCCCGTCCGGCTTTGATGGGTTCTGCTGATTTATGGCTCCTCGGAAGCACCCGATTCGCCTCACCCATCGGCTTGTCACCGCATGTTGCGCCACACGGTGCGCGGGGTCTCTCACCCCGCGAGATCAGAAACGACAATAAAATCAAAGCACTCCTTTCTTTGATTAGGACCTAACGCACATGGAAGATACCGGCGTGATCGACCAGTTTCTGGCGGTCTTCTCGACCTATATCGACAGTGGCTTCGGCCTGCTCGGCGGCGAGGTCGGCTTCCTCTCCTCGACCCTCATCGTCATCGATGTGACGATCGCTGCGCTGTTCTGGGCGTGGGACGCCGACGAGGACATCATCCAGCGCCTCGTCAAGAAGACGCTCTACATCGGCTTCTTCGCCTCCATTATCGGCAATTTCCAGACGCTCGCCGTCATCCTGCTCGAAAGCTTCGCCGGCCTCGGATTGAAGGCGAGCGGGGGCGCGATGGCGATCGGCGACTTCATGCGGCCCGGCGTCGTTGCGGCGACCGGCATCGACGCGGCGCAGCCTTTGCTCGATGCATCGGCCGACCTTGTGGGACCGGTCGGCCTGTTCACCAATTTCGTGCAGATCATGATCCTGCTGATCGCCTGGGTGATCGTCGTCCTCGCCTTCTTCATTCTCGCGGTGCAGGTTTTCGTCACCATCCTCGAATTCAAGTTGGTGACTCTCGCCGGCTTCGTGTTGCTGCCTTTTGCCTTCTTCGGCCGCACCGCCTTCATGGCCGAGCGCGTGCTTGGGCATATCGTCTCATCGGGCATCAAGGTGCTGGTCCTCGCGGTCATCACCGGCATCGGCGTGACCCTGTTCGATCGCTTCATACAGGCGGGGCTCGGTCCCGAGCCCGACATCGAGCAGGTCATGGCCATCGCGCTCGGCGCATTGACCCTGCTCGGCCTCGGCATCTTCGGTCCCTCGATCGCCAATGGTATCGTCGCAGGCGGGCCGCAGCTCGGAGCGGGCGCTGCTGCCGGAACCGCCGTTGCGGCCGGCGCGACGCTGGCCGCGGGTGCCGCAGGTGCGACCTTGGCCACCGGCGCAGCCGCGACGGCAGCGCGCGGTACGGCGGCGGCTGGCGCGCGCGGCGCGGGCAGCGCCTCGGCTGCCTATGCAGCGGGAGCGGCCGGCAAGAGCGGGGCGCAGGCCTTTGGGGCGGGGCTGGCCAATGTGGCGCGGACCGCGGCCAGCGGCGCTGCCTCACCGGTTCGCAGCATGGCCGAGCGCATCCGGTCGAACTTCGCGGCTGGCCGCGATGGCGCAGCCGAAAGCGCCGCGCCCGCGCGCGGCGCGGATGGTCCCCCGCCCTGGGCCGCCGCGATGCGGCGGCGTCAGACAATGACGCAGGGCGCGACCGTCGGCGCTCAGACCCTCAAGGGCGGCGACAGCCATGGCGCCGGATCGGCGCCCGACATCAGCGAAAAGGACTGATCCCATGTTCAAAAGGCCCTCCAATCATTATGGCCGCTCTCCCGAGCCGGTCACGCCCTACCAGCGCGCCGCGCAGGTCTGGGACGACCGGATCGGTTCGGCGCGCGTCCAGGCCCGCAGCTGGCGCTTCGCCTTCTTCGGCTCGCTCCTCATCTCGGGCGGGTTGGCCGCCGGGCTCGTCTGGCAGGCCGCGCGCGGAACGATCACGCCTTGGGTCGTCGAAGTGGACAAGCTTGGCGCCGCGCGCGCCGTCGCGCCGGCAGACGGCGACTATCGTCCGACCGATCCGCAGATCGCGTTCCACCTCGCGCGCTTCATCGAGCATGTCCGCGCGATCCCCGCCGATCCGGTCGTGCTGCGCGCCGACTGGCTCAGTGCCTATGATTTTGCAAGCGCGACCGGGGCGCAGGCCCTCAATGACTATGCGCGGACCAACGATCCCTTCGCCGAGGTCGGAAAGTTTCAGGTCGCGGTCGATGTTTCGAGCGTCATTCGCGCCTCGAAGGACAGCTTCCGCATCGCCTGGACCGAGCGCCGCTATCAGGATGGCAGCCTGATCGAGCGTTCGCGCTGGTCTGCGATCGTCACCGTCACGCTCCAGCCGCCGCGCACCCCCGACGCGATCACGAAAAATCCGCTCGGGCTTTTTGTCACCGCCATCAACTGGTCGAAGGAACTCAGCCAATGACGACGCCTCATTCTCTCCCGATCACGCTCGGGGTCGCCCTTGCCCTGCTCGCCGTGCCCGCCGCGGCAAGTGATTCCGTCGATCCCCGCCAGCGCGTCGGTCGCGCCAACGCCGAGGCGCGGGTCCAGCCCGATCGCCAAGCCTATCGAAATGCCATCCAGCAATATGCCTGGTCCGAAGGCGCGCTCTTCCAGGTTTATGCCGCACCGGGGCAGGTCACCGACATCGTCTTGCAGGAAGGCGAACAGCTCGTCGGCCCGGGTCCGGTCGCCTCGGGCGACACGGTGCGCTGGATCATCGGCGACACCGTCAGCGGTGCTGGCGCGCGGCGCCGCGTTCATATCCTCGTGAAGCCAACCCGCTCGGACATCATGACCAACATGATCATCAACACCGACCGGCGCACCTATCATGTCGAACTGCGCGCGACCGCCGCATCCTATATGGCATCAGTCTCCTGGACCTATCCGGCCGACGAGCTCATCGCCTTGCAGGTCGCCGCAGCCGAGGCGGCGCGCGCCGCGCCGGTTGCCGGTGCTATCGATCTGGCGGCGCTCAATTTCCGCTACCGGATATCGGGCGACAAGGTCGATTGGCGCCCGGTGCGCGCTTTCGACGACACGCGCCAGATCTTCATCGAGTTCGGTGCGGACATCGCCACGGGCGACATGCCGCCGCTGTTCGTCATCGGCGGCAGCGGCGAAGCCGAACTCGTCAACTACCGGGTGCAGGGGCGGTATATGATCGTCGATCGCCTGTTCGAGCGCGGCGAGCTTCGCTTGGGGGCCGGGAAACAGGCGCGTAGCGTCCGGATCGAGCGCGAGACGCCGCGCCGCCGGGGCCGGTCGTGAGCGAGCGCGAGGATCGGGCGCCGCCGCCCGCCGACGTGCCGGGCGCTGACGATCACGCCGCGCCGCTGCACGATCCCAACGCCTTTCGCTTGCGCGGCGACTCCCCGCGGGTCATGCGCCTGTCGCGCTGGACGCTGGCGACCATCGGCGGTGCCGGGGGGATTGCGATCGGCGGCGCCCTGCTCTGGGCGCTGCAACCCTCAGGGCCCAAGTCGCCCGATAATCTCTATTCGGCAGACACGGCGAACCGGGCCGACGTCGTGACCGGTGCGCCCTCCGATTATGGCACGGTGCCGAAGCTCGGGCCGCCGCTGCCCGGCGACCTCGGCCGGCCGATCGTCGCGGCGCAGCGCGATGGTCAAAGCGTTCCGGTGCCACCGATGGGCAGTCCGTCGGCTGGCACGCGCTCACCTGCCGACGAGGCGCGCGACCGGGCGCGGCAGGAGCGCGAAGCCGCTACCACCAGTCGCCTCTTCCTGGGCGGTGGGTCTGCGGGCGCCATGGTGGCCGATGCGCTGCGCGGATCGGGCGAACTGCCCGCTGCTCCGGGAGCGACGCCCGATCCTGCCGCACGAACCCCGGCGGCGGCGCGCGATGCCTTTCTCGAAGGCGGCGCCAGCAAATCGAACGAAAGTCCCGAACGCGTTCGCGGACCCAGCTCGCCATACATCCTCCAGAGCGGGAGCGTCATTCCGGCGGCGCTGATCACCGGCATCCGCTCCGACTTGCCCGGGCAGGTCACCGCGCAGGTGACGCAAAATGTCTATGACAGTCCGACGGGCAAGATTCTGCTCATTCCGCAGGGCGCGCGGCTCGTCGGCGACTATGACAGCGAAATCGCTGCGGGGCAGGAACGCGTGCTGCTCGCCTGGGACCGGCTGATTTTGCCCGGCGGCCGCTCGATCCGGCTCGATCGCCAGCCCGGCGCCGATGCGCGCGGCATGGCAGGCCTCGCCGACCGCACCGACCATCATTGGGGATCGATGCTGCGCGCGGCGCTGATCTCCACTTTGCTCGGGGTGGGTGCCGAGCTTGGCTCGGACGGCGATGACGCGTTCGTGCGGGCGCTCCGCGACGGGTCGCAGGACACGATCAACCAGGCGGGGCGGCGGCTGGTCGAGCGTCAGATGAATATCCCGCCGACCCTCACCATCCGCCCCGGCTTCGCGCTGCGGATCCTTGTGACTCGTGATCTGATCCTCGAACCCGAAGGGGGCGCGTGATGAGCAAGCTCAGGCTCGGTCCGATCGCCGACGACAAGCCTGTGAAGATGGCAATCGAATTGCCGGGCGCCCTTTATCGCGAACTGGTGGCCTATGCTGAGGTGCATGCGAAGGCTACGGGCCTCGCCGAGCCCTTGCCGCCCGAGAAGATCGCCGTTCCGATGATCGAGCGATTCATCGCGACCGACCGCGGCTTCGCGACTGAGCGCCGTCGGCGCTGAGGCTTGGGGATCACGCGCGCCGGCCAGGACGCGTCGGGGCTGGCAATTTATAATTGGGACTGTCGGCGTTATACCGCAAGGACGCGCTCAGCCGGTCCAGCGTTTCATGAGGGGTCGCACTGGGACACTGCTCAGCAAAGAGCGGTCACCAGTTCGCGATGTTTTTGACCCTCCAGCGGCGTGACGAGTGACGGTGGGTTAACCACCCACTCACCATTCTGCAAAAGCTCTTGCAGCTTTCGGCGTATGATGGCTTCGACGGCGGGAAGGGCGGCGGGGGGGCGGCTTCCTGCCCTGACGAGTGCGAATGGCAAGTTGACATCCATGTCGCTGAGTTGCGCGGCAGAAAGCAGGCCGTCATGCAACTCCTGCCGGACGGCTAAGTGCGGCAGCAGAGAATAGCCCGCCCCATCCAGCAGCAAAGCCTTCAGAATCGGTAGTGAGTCGATCTCACTGCGCACCGACAGACGAATCGCCTCGCCATGTTGCTGCTGATTGATGCGGCGCTTCAGCCCCTTTGTCATCGGCGGCAACAGCAGATCGACGTGGCGCAGGCTCTCGGCTCGTATGGATTCTAAGGCAATGCCTCGTTCATCGACCGATCCGAACGCGTGTGGTGGACCGATAACGAATAGCGTTTCGTCGGCGATATGCTCCGCCTGGAGATAGAAAAGGTCGTCGGAATAATAGATCAGCCCGGCATGCAGCGACCCATTCTCGATCCAGCGGGTAAGGTCGCTCGCGAAGGCGAGGCGCAGACGCAGCTTTACCCCTGGCAGTTCCTGCTGCACGGCGCGGACGATATCCGGTGCGATCATTTCGCCAAGCGAGATCGGCATTCCGATGGAAACTTCACCCACCAGGCCTGTCACGGAGCGCCGAACCCCCTCACGAGCAAGGCGTGTAGACAGCAGAATCGCCTCAGCATGCGTTTTGAAAACTTGGCCTGCCGCGGTGATCGAGACGCCGCGTGACGTTCGGTCAAACAGCTTAGCTCCCAATTCGTCTTCCAGGCGAAGCAACTGTTGGCTAAGCGACGGCTGTGCCAAGCCAAGCTCGTCCGCAGCCTTGGTGATCGAGCTGAGTTCTCCGATTGCGAGAAAAGCACGAAGCTGTCCTTCGTCCACAATTCAAGTCCTTGAGGTCAATATGATGGCTTCACAGCAACGTCAGGTAGCGTTGCATGAGTTCGTGCCGACCGCTGATATGCAATCGCGCATACAGCCGCTTGCGATATGTCGCGATTGTCTCCTCACCAAGTCCGAGATCGATTGAGATACCATACGCCGATATTCCAAACAGGATCCGTGCGCTGACCTGTAATTCCCGTTCCGTCAGGCCCCAATCGCTGGTACGCAAATTGGTCTCAATTACATTGACTGAGGCAAAATGAGCGATGGTTTTGGCGCGATCCCAATGAAGTTGAGCATGTTTTGCACAAAAGGCGACCAGCAGGTCGGCATTTTCCGCCAGATCGTGCAACTCCTGCTCCGCGAACTGTCCCGACTCGCGGGACCGCATCACCGATAGTGCATAGAGATCGTCCACCGCTCGACCACACATCATAACCCGGTCCACGATATGGAAGCGCTTCAGGCCGGCATGAAGCGTGGGATCGGCGATCTGCTCGACATCCTCGTGAAACACTAATGCGTTGTCGCTCGATCGGACGGCTTGCTCGACTTCGTGCAACTCGATGTAAGACCGTTCAGGCCAGTGCGTCTCGGCGCTGCGGTCGCTGATGGCATGTTTGCCCCTCACGCTGGCGCCGCCCAGGAATTTCGGCCGCCCCTCACGGACTCGATAAACGCAGTAATGCTCTGCTCCCGAGACCGCGTTCAGATATTGCAGGGTCTCACGCTCGAACTCATCCGTGCCGAGCGAACTGATCACACCGGTCAGCGTTAGGGGCTGGCGTGCTGCAGTGATAGCGATCGCGTTCATGATGCCTCTCCTGTAGCCCGTTATCGGGCTTAGTCGTTACAGGCGACAGCATTCTTGGATCTAGTCGAGAAGCATGATCACCCGTTCTCGACGACCATCGGCCTATCGAGGCGGGCGACGTCAGCGCCGCCTTCGCAAGGGTATTGCATGCGGCGTCGAGCCGCGCTGTCTTTAGTCGTGCTGACTACCATTGGAATATGCAATTGATCTGCCCCCTTCTGAGTGGTCCAAAATTGATGATATTTTGGATTACGAAGGAGACATGGAATGCCGAGCAAGAAGCATCGCCCGGAAGAGATTATCGGCAAGCTGCGTGAAGCGGAGGTTGTGCTGGCGCAGGGCGCGACGACCGCGGAGGCGTGTCGCCGGATCGCTGTCAGCGAGCAGACCTATTATCGGTGGCGCAAGGAATATGGCGGCCTGAAGACCGACCAGGCGCGCCGGATGAAGGATCTGGAGAAGGAGAATGTGCGGCTTCGACGCGCGATCTCGGACCTGACGCTCGACAAGCTGATCCTGCAGGAAGCTGCCCGGGGAAACTTCTGAGCCCCGCGCGCCGAAGGCGCTGTATCGACCACATCAGAATGATGATGCCGGTGTCCGAGCGGCGGCTCTGCCGCGTGCTCGGGCAGCACCGATCGACACAGCGCAAGGCGCCCCGCGGGGCGGATGACGAAGCAGCTCTGACCGAGGATATAATCGCGCTGGCCCGGCAATATGGTCGCTATGGCTATCGCCGGGTGACGGCGTTGCTGCGCGATGCGGGGTGGCATGTGAACCGCAAGCGGGTCGAGCGCATCTGGCGACGCGAGGGGCTCAAGGTGCCGCAAAGGCAGCCGAAGCGCGGGCGGCTCTGGTTGAACGACGGATCGTGCATCCGGCTTCGGCCGGAATATCCCGGGCACGTCTGGTCCTATGACTTCGTCGAGGGTCGCACCCACGATGGTCGCAAATACCGCATCCTGTCGATCATCGACGAGGCGAGCCGGGAGTGCATGGCGTTGCCCGTGGCGCGTAAGCTGAAGAGCGACGATGTGCTGGCGGTGCTGGCCGAACTGTTCGTCACGCGCGGTCCGCCCGCGCATATCCGGTCCGACAATGGCCCGGAATTTATCGCGACGGCGGTGCAGGAATGGCTGGCGAAGGTCGGCGTGAAGACGCTCTACATCGCCCCCGGATCGCCATGGGAGAATGGATACTGCGAGAGCTTCAACGGGTCGCTGCGCGATGAACTGCTCAATGGCGAGATCTTCTACTCACTAACCGAGGCCCAGATCCTGATCGAAGCTTGGCGGCGCCATTACAACACCGTCCGGCCGCACAGCTCGCTGGGATATCGGCCACCCGCGCCGGAGGCCGTTCCATCGCCAGTGTCGCCCTCCGGTTCCGCTTCGCTCCACCTACGGCCAACACTGGCGATGGAGGCGTCAATGCACTAACAGTCCACGCGGACCACTCGGTGGGGGCCGGTCAATCGACACGATCATCTTCGATCTGGAGGACGTTCAGGCGGCATGGACGGCGCAATGCGGCAGCCCGCATGCCAAGATCATCATCAAGGTCGCCGATGAACGACGCGGCTGACAAGCGCGCCCGCCTCGGGGCCTGGCTGCGTGAACAGCCGGCGTTCGGCACGCAGTGCGAAGTCCGTTCGCTCGCGCCATTGGCGGGCGGGCAGTCGAGCGAATTGTTCAAGCTCGTCTGCCGGACGCCGCTCGACCAGGCTGACGCCGCCTATGTCATCCGCTTCGAGCAACGCGGCAAGCAGTTGTTCCTCACGCCCGACATCGTTCGCGAATTTCGCGTGATCGACGGCGTCGCGCGGCACAGCGACGTGCCGGTGGCTCCGATGATGGCGGTGGAAGCGAGCGGCGTCGTCCTGGGAACGCCGTTCCTCGTCATGCGGCTGGTCGGGGGGCGTTCGCCGCTTGGTCGTCCATCGATGCACTCGCAAGGGCTTCTGACCGAGCTCACGGCGCAACAGCGGCGGACGCTGGCCTTTAACGGGCTTGATGCAATGGCCGGCATTCATGCCATCGACTGGCGTCGGTCGCACGCTTTCCTGAATATCGAGGGCGAGCGTAAACGGGGCATCGACCGGCACTTGCAGCAGATCGCAGACTGGTATGCGTGGGCAGCGGATGGGCGGACGTTCCCGTTGACCGACCAGGCGCTGGACTATCTGCTGCGAACGCGAGGCTCGCTTCGCGACGACCGCGACGTGCTGCTGTGGGGCGATGCGCGTCCGGGTAACATTTTGTTTGCTGAGGACCAGGCGGTCGCGGCAGTTCTCGATTGGGAGGGAGCGCTCATCGGACCGCGGGGGCTGGACGTCGGCTATTGGATCATGATGGACAGCTTTCATTCGGAGATGATTGGCATTCAACGCTTGCCAGGATGGCCCAGCACAGCCGAAGTGGTCGAGCGCTACAGAACGATTAGCGGGTACGAATTGAATGACCTCGACTATTACATCGTGCTCGGCGCCCTGTTCATGGCGACGACCCTGATCCGCGCGACCGACATCGCCATCGCAGCGGGCAGGTTGCCGGCTGCTACGCAGATGGCGCATGCCAACACCACGACTCAGATCATCGCCGAGCGGCTCGGACTGAATGTGCCGCCGCTTTCGCCTGATTTCGTCGCCCATCGCGCGCTGCCGCCGGGTTTCACCGGGCGCAGCTAGCTTTTGTCGGATTGATAGCGGCTGACTTCGATTAGATTACCGTCGGGATCGCGGAAATAGACCGAGGTCATCGGTCCGACCGCGCCAGTGCGTTCGACCGGCCCTTTCTCGATCGCGACGCCGCAACGCCCGAGATGTGCGACAATGGCATCGATTGGGTCGAGCGTGACGAGGCAGAAGTCGGCCGCACCCGGGGTCGGTACGCGCGCTTTGGGTTCGAAAGTCCGGTCGGCCTGATGCACGTTGATCTTTTGGCGGCCGAAACCGAGCGAAATCGGCTTGCCGTCGAGCGACTGCCGTTCAAAGCCCAGCACGCGTCGATAGAATTCGCAAGTCACGTCGATCGAAGCGACGGTGAGCACGAAATGATCGAGCCGGTCGATCTTCACCCTGAGGTCGCGAGGCGGAAAGCGGCGATGCCGCGGCCTTCCGCGCGCTGCGGCTCGAACGCCACCGCTGCGCCGACCGCAAAGGGCACGTCACCCAGCAACGGCGCGAACAGGCGCGGCCCCTCGGCCAGTTCGACGATCCCCCCGCAATAGGGCAGCCGATCGGCGAAGGCCGGATGGTGCGCGATATATGTGCGGGTAAAGCTGAAAATGGTGCCGGCTCCGCTCGCCGGTTCGGGCGCGAAGACGGTGCCGTTGCAGGCATCGCAGACCAGCGCCGCGAGATGCGCTGTGCCGCATTGCCTGCACCGCAGCAGATCGAGCCGCCCTTCATCCAGCGCAGCGAAGAACTGTGCCGATGCCGGGTCCGATTCGGGCACAGGTTGTGACGTCATGGCCATTGCTCCGCCGAACCCAAGATCATCCCGGCATGATAATCCAGCCGCCCGCCTTCGTTGGTGACCAGGATCGTTGCGTTGCGCTCGCACTGACGTTCGCCGGCGGTGCCGCGCGCCTGAAGAACGGCTTCGGCCACCGGCGTCATTCCCTGCAGGTAGTAGCCAGAAAGATGGCCGCCACCTGTGTTGATGGGCCGGCCGCTCCCGCCTGGTTGCGCTGCCCCATCGGCATAGGCGTCTCGTGCTTGACCTGGCGGATGGAAACCATAGGCCTCCAGGGCAAGCAGCGGCATGATGCTGAATGCGTCATATAGCTCGCAGATGTCGATATCGGCTGGCGACAGTCCGGTCGCCGCAAACATCGCCCGCCCGGCAATAGCGCCGCCGTGCGTGAGCGTGCGGTCGAAGCCAGACCGATCGGGCGCGCCTGGATGCCCCTCCGCATATGCGAGGATCGAGACGGCCGGCTGTGCGCCGTCGGCCGCGCGGTTGCGGGTCGTCACGATCACTGCGATGGCGCCGTTTACCGGAGCGGCGCAATCAAACAGCCTCAACGGCTCGGCTACATAACGCGCCGCCCAATAGTCCTCATGCGTGAGATGCTTGCGATATGAGGCGTCCGGGTTGAGCCCCGCCCAGGCGCGCGTCGTGATCGCGACCTCCGCGAGCACATCTTCTCCCAATTTATGAAGCGCCAGATAGCGCTGAGCGCTCAGCGCATGCACCGCCGCGCCGCCGAACAGTCCGGCGGTGTAGCGCAGCCCCTCCATGCCGATTCCGGTCTTTTGTCGGCCGAACGCGGTGCGCATCCGGGTGCCGGGGGTGATCGGCGCGTCGGCAAAGACGCACGCGACATGGTTTGCCATCCCCGTCGCCACCGCGAGCGCGGCGGTGTGAATGGCGGCCAGCGCGCTCGCGCCTTCGCACAAGGCGATGCGATTGAGCTTGAGATCGCGCAAGCCGAGCGCGCGCTGCAGGTCCAGACCCAGCGTGGCGTCGGTGGCGCCGCCCGAGCGGCATATCACCAGCCCATCGACTGCTGTCGCGATAACCCCGGCATCGTCCGCAGCGGCAATCACCGCCAGGCGGGCGAGCTCAGCGGCAGCGCGCGTGTCCGTGCGCGTGAGACCGGCCCGGCCGAGGCCGACGATCGCAGCGTCGAGTCGGGCGCTCAAGATGTCAGACGAGGAATGCGAGATTGCCGATGGCTTCCTCGCAATTGACGAGGTTGACGATCTTGCGCTTAATTCTGAAGCCGTCCTCGACGCGCTCCAGCAAATGCGTCGTGCGTCCAGCCCAAATGGTCATCAGCCCACGGCGCGACTCGATCAGCGAGAAGTTGGATTCAACCGCGACGCCTTCGTCGGTCTCGCTCACCTCGATGTTCGAGATCAGACGCCGCAACCGCGACTGTGGCGCCTGCGAGTGCCGGACGCCGGTATTCAGCTGACGGATCCGGCTCGCGAGGCGCGGGCGGTTGTCATAGATATACGAGACCTCGCGGGTCGGGTCCGCGCCCTCGCGCATCGGCACCCAGTAAAGGGCGTCCTCTCCGGTCCACAGCGCCTCCCATTGGTCGTAGCGATGCTCGTCCTGCAGCCTCGCTTCATGGAACAGGAATTGCTCCACCGCTTTCGTATCGATGCCTGACGCTGGAGCAGGTTCAAGAAGGGTGACAGTCAACGCACATTCTCCTGCGATCCGGCCATCACATCGCGATAATGGCTCCAGAATCCGCGCTGGCTGGTTTCGTCCATTAGCCCGGCCAGCTTGACGCCGTTGGGCAGCACTTCTTCCTTGCCCATGCCACGCGACAGGATGATCCATTCCGGCTCGAGATTGGTGACGCCCATCTGCGTGAGTTCGCCAATCTCTGCATCGTCTGCGATCAGCATGCCCGCCGGCCCCATTGCGCCTTCGCACCGCCGGAGGGTGCGTGCGTTGAGGTCCTCAGCGCCTTCCAGGAACACCGGGCAGGTATATTGAACCGCGGTGTCGGCGCTGATCGGCTCGATTACCATGATGTTCATCTCCGCCAGCGAGAGGTTGGGGAACAGCATCGAGTGCGGCGGCCCCTCGATCAGGCGACGGCGCGCATCTTCCGGGCCATAGGCGTCATTCATTGCGCCGACATATTGCGGCAGCCGCGCAGGATCAATCCCGCCGGTCCAGCGGAACAGCTTGTCGTTGGCGGCGCGATAGTCGCTGGCATGATCGATATCGCTATGACCCATGCCGAAATCGCGCACGCGCGTCGGCGAGGTCGGCTTGCGGTCGCGAACGGTCGCGAAGGTCCGGTTGGCGGCGATCAGCGAGCCGTGCACCATCGGCGCGTGATAGCCGTCGACCTGATTTTCGACGATCATCTTCCAGTTCGACCGCATCTTGTGCTTCATCCAGCCGGCGCTCAGCTGGATTCGCCCGGTTGGCGACAGGCCAAGCAGCGCGTCGATCAGCTCGGTCGCGTGGCCAAGATGCTCGCGCAGCGTCAGCTTGTTGGGGATCAGGTTGACGAAGATGAACCCGCCGTAGCTGTCCATCCGCGCGACCGGGGTCAGGCCGGCATCGGCCTTGCTGAAATCGGCCGGGTAGGCGCCTTCGTCGGGCAGGCCGATCAAGCGGCCGTCGAGCGCGAACGTCCAGGCATGATAGGGACAGGTGATGCGCGGGCGATTGCCCGATGCGGTCTGGCACAAGGTCGCGCCGCGATGCGGGCAGCGATTGTAGAAGACGCGCACCTCGCCATCCTTGCCGCGCAGCGCGACAAGCGACTGGCTGCCGACGCGGCGTACCACGAAGTCGCCCTGATTGGGAATCTCGCTGTCATGCGCGACGAAGCTCCATCCGCGATGGAAGATCGTATCCATCTCCTGGGCGAAGATCGCCGGATCGGTGTAGAGCGAGCCGTGGAGCCGCCCGTCCTGAACCAGATGGCGGTAGTCGATCGGGGCGGGACTGAGCGGTGCGGTGGCCATCATGCGGTCTCTCGTTTGATCGCCCAAGGCAGCTTGCCGGGCGCGGCGAACATCGCCTGGATTGCGCGCTTGTCGACCTTGTCGGTGTTGCCGCGCGGCAGTGCGGGCAAGATCGCGATGTGCTTGGGCACCTCGAACTTCGACACATTCTCGCGGCAATGACGATCAAGCGCCTCTGGCGTCACATCGGCGCCGTTCGCCACGGTGACCGCGGCGACGACCGCCTCGCCCCATTGCGGATGCGGCATGCCGAACACCGCGACCTCACCCACGCCCTTGAACTCGGCGAGGGCATTCTCAACTGCGTTGGGATAGACGTTGAAGCCGCCTGTCACGATCATGTTGTGCTGGCGGTCGCCCAGAAATATATAGCCACGCTCGTCCATCCGGCCAAAATCGCCTGTTTTGAGCCACTTGCCGAAGACTGTCTTTGCATTAAGCTCGGGCATGTTGAGATAGCCCTGCATCACGGTATCACCACCGACCCATACCAGCCCAAGCTCGCCACGGGGCATTTCGTTGCCATCCTCGTCGCGAATCTGAATGTCGGCATGCGGCATCGCCTTGCCGACGGACCGGAGAAGGGCGACATCGCCATCCAGGGCCTGCCGGTGTCCGACATCGTCCAGCAGCGCGATCGAACCGGTCGTTTCGGAGACGCCGTAGCGATTGAGAAATTCGCAATCGAGCGTTGCATAGGCATCGCGGATCAACGCCGGCGTGGCGGGCATTGTGCCGTAGCAAACCTGGCGCAACGTCGAGAGATCCCAATGCCCGGCCTTCACGTCGTCGATGATCCGGCGCAACATCGTCGGCACGACTGTGACGGTGGTGACGCGATGCTCCTCGATCAGATCGAGGAAGCGCTCCGCCTGGAAATTCTCCAGCACGGTCGTCATTCCAGTGATGATGTTCATGCACATCGTGTTGATGTTGATACCCGCCGGGTTGGTCACATAAATGCGGCGGTCCTGCTTGGTATACCCGTTCACCATGTTGTTGAACACGAGCGAGGTGAGCAAATTGCGATGGCTGAGCAGCACTCCCTTAGGGTTGCCGGTGGTGCCCGACGTATAGCCGATCGCGCCGACCGAATCCTCCTCGAGCTCCGGCAGGTCGGGACTGCGCTCGGATCCCGCAATCAGCTTCTCGTAATCGATTGGCAGGTCATGCGCCCCGCCAAAGCCGATCAGGATGCGACCTTCGGCCGCGAGTTCCTCGAAATGCTCAGACAAAGCTGCGGCGCATTGCGCTTCGATAAAGATGGCACGCGCGTCACAATCACGAATGACATGCATCATTTCGCGCGAAGAATAACGCCAGTTCAATCCTGCGCGGACAGCGCCGGTCTTCATGCAAGCGAACCAGTGTTCGGCGACCTCGATACGATTGTGCGACAGCATTGCTGTGCTCACGCCTTTGCCGATGCCAAGATCCTGCAACGCGCGAGCCACCCCATTCGACCTGCGGTGCATCTCTGCCCAGTCGCTGCGGCGATCTGCATCGATATAGCCGATATCTTCGGGAAACTTCTCGGCGCAGCGTCGTACGAAGTCACGGAGAAACATATAGGCCCTCTCTGGCATGAACGCATGTGATTTACCGATGCAACTAGGCGGCTCGCCGCCTATCCTGCTAGCTCCGAGATGCTTTGCAAGTCATTGGCGTTTCCAATGGGCGCGCGCTGGAACATGAACGCTGCTTCGAAGTCGAGCAATGGCATTTCACTATCGCGTCGAATAGCAATCCGTGCTGGCGCAGGACTGGCTGCTGGGGGATTAGAAGCCGATGAACAACCGTTTCAAGCACGCGCTTCGCGCCGAGCAAGCACAGATCGGCTTCTGGCAGGGGCTCGGTAGCGCCTACACAGCCGAGATCTGCGCAGGCGCCGGGTTCGATTGGCTGCTGTTCGACGGCGAGCATAGCCCGACCGACATCCCGATATTATTGTCTCAGCTGCATGCGGTAAGCGGAACCGGCGCGCACGCGGTGGGACGGCCTCCGGTCGGCACGCCCTGGCTCATCAAGCAATATCTTGACCTCGGCTTTCAGACGCTACTGATCCCGATGGTGAACAGCGCGGACGAAGCCGCCGAGTTGGTGCGGGCCTGCCGCTATCCGCCGATCGGCGTCAGGGGAGTGGCCACGAGTCGCGCTTCGCGCTGGGGCCGAGATGGCGGCTATCTGGCGGAGGCGGACGACGAAATTTGCCTGCTCGTGCAAGTTGAGACGCGTGAGGCGATCGACGAGGTCGCGGCCATTGCTGCGGTCGATGGAGTCGACGGCGTATTCATCGGCCCGAGCGATTTGTCCGCCTCACTCGGCCATCGCGGGAACGCGGGTCATCCGGACGTGACGATGCGCATCGAAGCGGCTATCGGCGCC
The DNA here is from genome assembly GCF_016463645.1 of Sphingopyxis sp. GTDB lineage: Bacteria > Pseudomonadota > Alphaproteobacteria > Sphingomonadales > Sphingomonadaceae > Sphingopyxis. Next base: position 40,595 of record NZ_JAEMQX010000017.1, read on the forward strand.
ATTCTCGCCGCAGGAAAGGCGCCCGGAATTCTCAGCGCGGATGTCGCTGCAGCACGTCGATACCTCGAACTCGGCTGCCTGTTCGTTGCGGTTGGAACGGACATGGGCTTGATGGTTCGGGCGACAGATGCGTTGGCGGCGCAGTTCGGCCGCGGGACTGGCGAACCAGTTCAGTCCGCCACGACCTATTAATCCGGCGTGACGCCAGACCGGCACGCCATTTTACCTCTGGCGCCGTGACGGCCCGCCGTTCAGCGACCAGTGCTGCCTGCATCCGGCGGATTGAAATCAGCCCCGAGTTGATTCCAGTGAGGCGGCGTGCTGTTTGAGCGCCTGCTTGTCCACTTTCATCATCGGCGTAAGTGGAAGCGTATCGAGCAATATGAGCCAGTCGGGCGCCTTATAGTCGGCCAGTTCTGCCAACACCTTTGCCCGAATATCGGCGAGGGTCGGGGGATGATCCGGATCGGTCGCAACGATAAAGGCGATGCCGATCTCGCCGATCGCCGGAGCCGGCGTGCCGACCACCGCTGCGGCGGCTACGCCGGGCAGTTCGCCGATCACGCGTTCAACCTCGATCGGATAGACGTTATAACCACCGCGGATGTACATTTCGCTGGACCGGCCAGCGAGGACCAGGTTCCCGTTTTCATCAAGTCGGCCGTAATCGCCGCTGATCAGCCAGCCATCGGGGGTAAGGGCTTCGGCGGTTTTTTCTGGATCTTGCCAATAGCCGACCATGACTGCTGGGGAGCGCACCGCAACCCTTCCCACCGAACCGTGCGGCACTATCTTGAGATCCTCGTCGATGAGCTTGAGCTCGACCCCATCCTGAGGGCGACCTACGGTACGATACTGCACCTCGGCGCTATCTCCGATCCGCGTGCCGGTGACTGATGGACATTCCGTCATCGAGTAGCGCACGATAAGGGGAGCGCCCAATGCCAACGAGACTTGCTCGATCAATTCCGGTGACGCCGGTGCCGTGGCGGTTACCCCGACCTGGATATGCGATAGATCGGCCGCTTTGAGACCGGGATGCGCGAGCAGCTTGGTCCATTGGGTAGGCACCGCGCCAGCGATGTTGATCCGCTCTTCAACCAGCAGTCGCAACATGGCGTCGGCCGTCCACGGTATGGGAGCGATAACCAGCGTCATGCCGAACGCGACCTGTTCCCAACCTTTGCCCATGAAGCCAGCATGTGCGAACGGAACTGAACCGAGCTTGCGAGAGAATGGGCCCGCGAGAAGGCCCGCGGTGCGCACGGCGCTTCGCAGGTTGTCGTGCGTGAAGCACACACCCTTCGGCTGACCGGTAGTGCCGCTCGTCCAGATAATCACCGCAATCTCTTTGGATTGTCCTGAATAATATGCTGCCTTGCGAGGGTATTGCCGCAACGCAGCAAGGTCGCGGCGGCGAATTATTTGCGGGCTGGCTGCGGGCGCATTGGCTGCGTCCTCCAGGATTAAGAGGGCGGCGTTCGAGCGTGCGACGATGCTATCGATTTCGCGTCGGCCAAGCCGCGTGTTCACGCCACTGGCGATCGCACCGAGCAGTTGGGCACCGGCAAAGCAGACTGCGAAGTCGATTGAGTTATCCAAGCCGATCAGAATGATGTCGCCAGGCTTCGCGCCCTTGTCTGCAAATGCGGCAGCGACGCGCAGCGATTGATCGAGCCAGTCGGCATAGCTGAGTCGATCATCGCCGTGGACAAACGCTTCTTGCTCGGGGAACGTTTCAGCGGCGGCGCCGAGGAGATCGCCGAACGTTGGAACGTCCGCGTTCAGGACGGCCCGTCCCTCCTGTGACATAGCCGTGGATGACGGTGCGGATCGCGGGTCGGCTGGCTGGGTCATCGGCGCGTGGGTCCTTCGCCAACTGGCGCGATGACTCCCGGTGCGTTTGCGCGTTGCTGCTTCATTCGTTCTCTCGATCTCTTTTCCGGGAGTGGCCGGGTCTTGGGGTCCTATTGGCGAAATCCGCACCGATTTCCGGGGTCAAAAACTGAACGAGGCCGATCCCCCCCAGCTGCGCGGTCGGTCAAATCCGGCCTTGTCAGCCGTTGCGCTGGAGGTCATCTGCGAATATACGACGGTGTTGGCTAGGTTGCGTGCGTAGATGCTCAGCCGCAACTGTGAGCCCGGGCCGGGAGACCACGATATGTCGCCGTTGATCATGGTATAGGCTGGTTGAGTCAGCCGGTTCTCGAAATCCCAAAAGTACCTGTCCGAATGGAAGATGTTGCCCGCGATGCCGAACACGCCCGCGCTCGTCTCGTGCGACCAATCGAAGTTGACGCCCAGCGTGAACCGCGGTGCCCGAATCATATCTCGGCCCGATACATCGAAGGGGGAAACCGATCCGTTGCCACCGTTTGGCAGCGGACGAAAGATCTGCGCGGTCGGGAAGCTGTCGTATTTGGCCCGCAGCACCGTGGCATAGGCGCGGATATTGAAGTTGCGGGCAGGCCGTGCGGTAACCTCGAGTTCGCCGCCATCCACCTTGGCGGACGCTGCGTTGAACAGCAGCACTAGCGTCGTGACCGGATCCCGCGCCGACTACTGAATGTCGGTATAGTCGTAATGGAAAAGCGAACCGTTGACGCGGAGCCAGTTGAAGGGATCGCTCTTGAACCCGATCTCGAGCGAGTCCAACGTTTCGGGTCGGGTGGGAACGGCAGCCGCTGCTGTCGAAGCGAACCCGTTATACACACCGCTCTTGAAGCCGCGGCTGTAGCTTGCATAGACGTTCGCGCTGGGACCGAACTTGTATTGGGTCGAAACGCGATAAGTCACCTTGTCATTGCTCGATTCGCGAAATGGCACGAGCGTCAAGGTGCCATTCCCGGCCTCGTAATTGCGCTTTTCCCAACTGTACCGAGCGCCCGCGATCAGCGAGAGGTTCTCGCCGAGCCGCAATGTGCCCTCTCCAAAGCCGGCGTAGGAAACGACTTCCTGCCGTGTGAATGTGCGGCTGACCAGCGAGCCGTTTGCATAGCTTTCAAGGCCGTCGAAAGAGCCCCGGCCCGCAAATTGAAACGCGCCCACGATCCATGAAAAGCTGTCCCCACCGGTGGACAGAGCCCGGATCTCGTTCTCGACGTAATATGAGCTTTGCGGCGCGCGGACCGAACCGATCGGCTTGGGCGTCGCATCGTTATCGGTGACCGTGAGGGAGGTGCTATCGATATAGGCCGAAGTGGTTTCCAGATCGATGCCGCCGAGCCGCCAGCGAGTCTGCAGCGAAGCAGAATATGTCTTGGACTTGGCATTGCTGGCGGCATCGATGGCGGTCTGCCACGGCTCGCGTGCGATGATCGGCACCGGCGGTCGGACGCCGGTCGAATTGCCAAGGAACGGTTGCTCGCTCAGTGACGAGCCATCCTCAAAACGGACGTAGTTGCCGGTCAGAACGGCGCGAAACATATTGCTGGGTTCGATCAGAACCTTCAGGCGCGCGACTTCGGACGAACGGTCGCCCCGGTATCCGCCATTGACCAGATCTTTTACGAAACCCGTGTCGCCGGCCGCGCTGCCGGTCAGATCGATGCTGATTCCGGGAACGATGCCGGTCGAGATGTAGCCTTGAAGCGACTTCTCGCCATAGCTTCCTGCTCGCGCCACGATCCTGCCGGACAAGGTCTCGGTTGGGTCCGGCGTGATGATGTTGATGAGCCCACCGGTCGAGTTGCGGCCAAAGAGGGTGCCTTGCGGCCCGCGCAGCACCTCGATCCTGTCGACATTGACTAGATCAAAGCCAAGCGATGACATGACTGGCTGATAGACGCCATCGATGTATAGCGAGACGTTCGATTCATCCCCGATATTCGCGTTGCGCGTGCCGACGCCACGAATGTACGGCTGAAAGCTCCCATTGACTCGCGAGAACACAACCGAAGGGATCGACTGCGTGAGCTGGCGCGTATCAGTCACGCCGGACCGTGCAAGGCTGTCGCCGGTGACCGCGGTCACCGAGATCGGTACATCCTGCAACCGCTCTTCTCGCCGTTGCGCGGTCACGACGATGTCCTCAAGGCCGGTTTCGGCCTGTGCGTCTGCATCTTGAGCAGATGCCCCGTGCGATACGATCAGGGCAGCCGCGAGCGCGATTTTGCGGGCCGTGCTGTTGATGGACATGTCATCCCCCTCCTTTTTTGTGCTGAACGGCACTGACGCGTTCGTTGTCGCGAGTTCCGGTGCGTGTCCGCAGCCTCGCATGAGCAGCTTCTGATTGTTCACAGCAAGGAGGTTCCGGCGCGGGCCGCCAAAGGTCGGTCCAATAGCGAGTATGTCCCGAGCGGCATGCGCATACTGATACCGCAGCAACGTTTTGGGGCGGATTTTCGGCATCGGGGGCACCGCGTGCAATATGCGCGAATTGGTGCCCGTCGCTGTGGCTCGAGGCCGATGGAACCCCGCAATCGGCCAACGTGACGCGCTCCGGTTCGGATTGCGAAGGGGTGCGGTGGCCAGCGCCACATCCGCATGACGCGAAAACGCCGCTGTCGGCCCTTCGCGCGCGACCGCTAGTATGCGTCCCCCGAGAGGGACGTGACGCGAGTGGCGCCAGCCCAGCTATTAGCGATCATGGACAGCTATGATTACATCATCGTCGGCGCCGGCTCAGCGGGATGCGTTATCGCAAACCGGCTGGTGCGCGCCGGGCATATTGTATTGTTGCTTGAGTCCGGCAAGAACGATCAAGACTATTTCATGAAGATCCCCGGCGGCCTGCAGAAAATATCGGCCTCCCATTCATGGTCATTTTCGACGGAGCCGCAGCCGTTCGTAAACGACCGTCGCATTTTCATGAAACAGGGTCGCGTCGTTGGCGGCGGATCATCCATTAACGGCATGGTCTATATCAGGGGCCAGGCCGAAGATTATGACGATTGGGAGCGCGATGGCTGCGAAGGCTGGGGCTGGCAGAACGTGCTCCCCGTTTTCAAGAAGCTCGAGGCGAACCAAAGATATTCCGAGCCATATCATGGCACGGAAGGTGAGCTGAACGTATCGGACGCGAACTATCGGCACCCATTGAGCTACGCTTTCGTTCGCGCAGCTCAGGAAGCCGGCTTGCCGTACAATGACGATTTCAACGGATCGTCACAAGCCGGTGTGGGCTTCTATCAGGTAACCTGCGCGGATGGGCTACGTCGATCCGCGGCATCAGCTTTTCTAAGGTCGGTCGAAAAGAATCCTCAGCTGACCATTCGCAGTTCCACGCACGTTGAACGGATATTGACTGCGGATGGCGCCGCTAGCGGCGTTCGTTATCGTGCATCGGACAACAGTGTACACGAATCCGCCGCTCGACAGGAAGTGATCATAGCCGCGGGCGCATTTGGCTCTCCGCAGCTTCTTCAGCTTTCCGGTATCGGACCCGGCGCCTTGCTTTCCCGGCACGATATCGATCCGGTAAGGGTATTGGACGGCGTGGGGGCCAATTTTCACGATCATTTCCAGGCGTCGGTCTATGGGCAGACGAAGCGTGCGATCAGTCTGCACGGTGCGGACAAGGGCCTGCGCGCGGCGGGGCACGGTTTGCAGTGGCTGTTATTCAAGTCCGGCCTGTTGACGTCGAACATCGTCGAAAGCGGCGGATTTGCATCCACGCGCGGCACTGCCCGACCCGATGTGCAGTTCACCGTCCTGCCGGTCCTGACCGGCGATGCCGATCGAACGGCGTTGCCCGGCCATGGTATCAGCATCGGCGTGTGTGACCTGCGGCCGCGCGCGCGCGGATCGGTGCAGATTGCCAGCAAGGATGTGGCGGTGCCGCCGCTGATCGACGCCAACGCGCTCGGGGACGCGGAAGACATGGCGACCCTGGTGCGCGGGGTCAGACTTGCTCGCCGAATTCTTCACTCGCCATCGCTCGCCCGGCTCTTGTCGCATGAGCTGCAGCCGGGACGGGGTGAGGTCGACCTCAGTGATGCGGTGATCGAAGAGCATATCCGGCGCGTGTTGAAGACCAACTATCATCCCGCCGGCACCTGCCGGATGGGACGCGCTGACGATCCCAACGCCGTTGTCGATACCAAGCTGCGAGTCCACGGCGTACCACGCCTGCGGGTCGCCGATGCTTCGATTATGCCGACACTTGTCAGTGGGAACACCAATGCACCCGCCATCATGATCGGTGAGCGATGCGCCAATTTCATCCTCAATCAGGCATAGGAACGAACGTGCATAAATGTAGGGAAGGCCAGTTATACATTGGCGGTGCGTGGACATCCCCGGGCCAGTGCGAGATCGAGCCGGTGTTGAATCCCGCGACCGAAGAGGTTCTTGGCTATGCGGCCCTGGCCAGCACGGCGGATGCAGAGGCCGCCCTGGATGCGGCGCGCACGTCCTTCGATCATGGGCCGTGGCGGCGCATGAACATTGCAGAGCGCGCCGCGGTCCTTGGCAGGATGGTCGATTGGCTCGAGGCGCGCGACGAGGAACTGTGCGCGCTGGTCCGGATCGAGACTGGCTCGCTCCAAAGCTTCGCGCGATCGATGCAGTTCGGCACAGGCATCAGCCATGCGCGTCACTTCCTCAAGATCGCGCCCCAAATCTCCAGCCAGTCTTTTCCGCTCGAGACGGTACAACGGCCCGACGGTACAGCAATCGTCGGTGGCGGCGTGGCCGTACGCGAGCCCGTCGGGGTCTGTGCCGCGATTACGCCGTACAACGTGCCGTTCATGCTCAACATCGGGAAGGTCATTCCCGCGCTGGTGATGGGCAACAGCGTCGTTCTCAAGCCTTCGCCCTACACGCCCTTTTCGGCGCTCATCTTGGGTGAGGCAGCCGAAGCGGCGGGCGTACCCGCCGGCGTCTTCAACATCGTGAATGGCGGACCCGACATCGGAAACGCGCTTACCACCGATCCACGTGTGGATCTGGTCAGCTTCACCGGGTCCGACACGGTCGGAGCGGCGATACAGGCGCAAGCCGCGCCCACGCTCAAACGTTGCTTGATGGAGTTGGGCGGCAAGTCCGCGATGATCGTTTGCGCCGACGGTGATGTCGAGGCGGCGGCGCAGAACGCGCTGGCGAGCTTGACCCAGCATGCTGGCCAAGCATGCGCCTCGATGACTCGACTTGTGGTCCACAACTCGGTCAGGCCGGCCTTCGTCGCGCGGTTGCGCGAGATGTTCGAGGCGGTGGTGATCGGCGATCCCGCCGATCCCGCAACCAGCATGGGTCCGCTGATCCGTGAAGCGGCGCGTCGACGGGTGGATCATATGGTGCAAGCAGCGATCGGCGAGGGCGTCAAGCTGGTCACGGGGGGCAGGATTCCAGCCGGCCGAGACAAGGGGTTTTTCTATGAACCGACCTTGTTCGATGATGTGGATAACCGCTCGCTGATCGCTCGCGAGGAAGCTTTCGGGCCAGTCGGCGTGGTGATCGGGTTTGACACCAGCGACGAGGCGGTTGCGATTGCTAACGATAGCGAATTTGGCCTGACCGGCGCGGTCTACTCCAAGAATGTCGGTCTCGCCTATGAAATAGCGCAAGCGTTGCGTACCGGGAAAGTCAACATCAACGGCGGCTCCGGCAAGATGAGTTCATATCACCCGTTCGGAGGGATCAAGCGATCCGGCTACGGGCGCGAATTCGGCGAACTTGGCCTTCATGAGTTCACCTATGTGAAGACCATTGCCTATCGCTTGGCGTGACGAGGATTTTCGTCGACGGATAAGTTGCAGGCTGCAGTGGCTTTAGCGTGCGAAAGATGAGGGAAGAAGTGAAGATGGAGATCAAACCGGCGTTTGCGGGGCTAAAGGTGATTGACATCAGTCAGGGCATCGCCGGGCCGCTCGCGGGCATGTTGCTCGCGCAACACGGTGCCCAGGTCATCAAGATCGAGAACACGGAAGCGGGCGACTGGGCGCGTACGACCGGCGGGGGCAAGGGCGCATCGCCCGGCGGCCATTCCGCGTTGTCGATAATGGGAAACCTCGGAAAGCGCAGCATCTCGCTTGATCTCAAGAGCGCGCGCGGCCGGGAATTGCTGTGGAAGCTCATTGAGGATGCGGACGTCGTGATGGAGGGGTTCCGGCCAAAGGTCATCGAACGCCTGGGCTTTGGATATGCGGCCGTGGCGAAGCGAAACCCGCGTGCCATCTATGTCTCGTTGTCGGGCTTTGGACAGTCGGGCCCGATGCGCGACCGCCCCGCCACCGATCCGATCTTGCAGGCATTCACCGGCGTCATGGCGAACAACGCCGGGCCGGGCGGAAAGCCTCAGAACGTCCGCTCGATACCGGTCGATGTAATGACCGCGCTGTTCGCGTTCCAGGCGATTGCCACCGCGCTGTATAGCCGGCTCGATCAGCCGCACGGTCGCTACATCGAAATCTCGCTTATCGAATGTGCCGCGTGGCTCAATCTTTACTCCATGTTGCAAGGCTTGCTCAACGATGGTCGTCCGCCAGCGCGACGGCCGCCGAACGACGTCTTCCAGACTAGCGATGGCTGGGTCGTGATCAGCATACTCGAACATCGGCCATGGCAGGAATTCTGCAACGCGATCGAGCGACCCGAACTGGGCGATGATCCGCGCTTCGGGACACCAGCCTCCCGCACCGAGAATGGCGACGAACTGTTGAGCCAGGTCCGCGACGCATTCAAGGCCAGGTCCAATTCATATTGGTGCGACCGCCTAACCGAGTTCAACATTCTGAATTCGGAAGTGAAGACGTCCGCCGAGTTCCTCGACGACCCGGCCGTTGTCGCGTCCGGCATTTTCGAACGGTTGAGTCAGCCCGGCATCGCCACGCCGCTTCCCATCCCGCGCATTCCAGGTCTCCCCGGCTTCGAGGACGGGACCGAGCTCGCACGGGCGCCGCTCGCAGGTGAACATACCGAAGCGATCTTGCGCGAACACGGGCTGACCACTGAGGAAATTGCGGATTTGCGCGCGAGTAAGGTTATCAAGCAGCCGACGCTCTGACTGTGCATTGCCAGCTGCCGTGCCAGCGCGGGCTTGAGCGCTCGGCATGACACGCCGGCTGAGGCCAATATTCCCTAGCTACGCCGCAGCAGCTTTCCGCGAAGTTCGCCAGTTGGGATACCGTCACGATAGCTGATTGCACCGGCTTTGATAGTCGCCGTATAGCCGTCAACGTGCTGCAGAAGCCTGCTCCCGCCAGCGGGAAGATCGGGTAGTGTGCGGAGAGTTCTGCAAAATCCATTGAGGATTTGAGCGGCCATGGCA
>NZ_JAEMQX010000101.1 GCF_016463645.1 Sphingopyxis sp.
GTGCCGGCTCCGGTGCCGGCGCGGGCGGCGGGGTCAGCACCGGCGGTGCGGGTGCGGGCTCGGGCGGCAGGGGTGCGGCCGGGGCGGGCGGAGGCGGCAGCGTCGAGCGCAGATACCAGTTCTGCCCCGTCCCTGCTGTCGTACCGCCGCGGAACAGGAAATATTCATAGGCGCCGACCGCGACGCGGTGGTTAAGCGCAAAGGCGCCGCTCGCGGTTGTCGCGCCGTTGATCGCCTCGACGACGAGGATGCCGTTTTGTGTGGTGAGGCCGCCGGCCCCGCCGGCGTTGAGCACGGTGACGCCGGTCTTTCCCGACGCGGCGCCGCCGTCGATCACCAGCTTGTCGGACGCCGAGCTATCGTTGCCGAGGACGGTGTCGATCAGCAGCAAGCCGTTATCGCCGGCATAATCGCCGCGCACGGTGAAGCTGTCGCCCGGCGCATTGCCGCCGTTGGTCAGGTCGATGCGTCCGGCGTTGACGAACGTCGCGCGCTGGCCCGCGGCAAAGGCCGCGATCCCGCCGTCGAGCCCGCCGCCAAAAATGGTGCTCGATGCATCGAGTTCGAAACGCCCGGTGCCCGTCCCGGCGTCACCGAGGGTCAGGAAGCCATCGAAGGTCAGTTCGCTGTCGTTCGTCGCCCGGATATTCTCCCAGCCGTCGAACCGCGCGACGCCGCCCGTCGTGACATTGTCGAAAAGCAGCACATCGGTGCCCGCGCCGCCGGTGATCCGCGGCGAGCCGCCGAGGTTCGCGTTGGTGAGGTTGGCAAGCCGCGCGCTGTCGTCGTCGCCGCCCATGTCGACCATGCCGTGTACGACGCCACCGCCGTCCCAGACGAAGCTGTCGGTGCCGGCGCTGAGCAGCACGTCGCCGCCGACCGACCCGCCGGTGATCGTCACGCTGTCGACGCCGCCCGACACGCTGATATTGCCGCCGATCGTCCCGCCCGAGAGGATGATCGTATCGTTTCCGAAGCCCGCGACGAGGTTGCGGTCGATGATGCCGCCCGACATGTCGAACAGATTGTCGGCGAGTTTCATGTTGACGCGTCCGATGCGTCCGCCGGTCATGCGTGCGGTGTCGCCATCGTCGAACGCATCGACGATGCGCCCGCCGGTCATCAGGAAGGTGTCCATCGAACCGCCCTGGTTGAGCGTCCCCACCTCGCCGCCGGTCATGACGAAATCATCGATGCCTTCGCCCTGCTGCACCTGCCCGGTCACGGTGCCGGCGCCGATCTCGAACCTGTCGTCGCCGTTGCCCTGATCGACCGCGCCCTCGATCCGGCCCGAATTCATGATGATGACGTCGGTTCCGTTTCCGAAGGTGACATTGCCGCCAAGGGTTCCGGTTCCGCCCGCAGGAAAGGTCAGCTGGTTGTTGCCGCCCGTATCATCGAGTCCGCCCGGCGAGGTGCCGCTGCTGCAGATGTGCGTGTCGTCGCCCGCGGTGGGCACGAAAACGCATTGGGCAGAGGCGGGAGGTGTTTGGCCGAGCGCGAGGACCGCGGCGGTCGAGAGGAGAAGATATTTCCCGGGGCGGGGAAGGGTGACAGCGTCGGAACCGGCGCGCAGGGGCATAGGACGTCACTCCCTTTCGGGTCAGCGAGCCCCCCTGTCCGGGGCAGACTATTGAATGAATATTGCCAAATTACTAAGCATCGAAAGTAGTTTGCGGCTCATCGCCGAGGGCGCGCTTCAGCGTCGCCTTGATATTGCGGAGCAAGCGGCGCAGCGCGATGATCACGACGATTGCCGCGATCGCGAGCAGGATTGCGATGACGATCGCGAGCGGCGGGTAGGCGATGGCAAGCGCGAGCAGTCCGCCGGTCGCGACGTCCTCACCCGTCGACACGGCGGCATTGCTGAACGGTTCGGGGCTGACGTTGACGACCGCACGGGTCGTCGCCTTGGCGCCATGGCTGAGCAACGCCCCGCCGCCGCCTAGCAGAAAGGCGATCACCTGCCACGCCGGGTCCGATGAATCGACCAGCGCGAGCGCGAGAAGCGCGCCACCGAGGGGGCGGACGATGCTGTGGACCGTGTCCCAGACCGAATCGACCCAGGCGATCTTGTCGGCCAGGAACTCGGCAAGCGTTCCGACCGCGGCGACCCCCAATACCCACGGATTGGCGAGAATCTGCAGCGCCGCCAGATGTTCCGGGAGCGGCAGCCAGCCGAAATGCATGGCGATACCGGTCGCCAATATGGTGAGATAGAGTCGCCAGCCCGCGAGGAGGCTGAGGCTGCCGGCTACGCCCAAGATCTCGACGATTCCCAATGTCCTGCTCCCCGTCCCGGATCGCTTGGCCCGACATCATCTTGCACCCGTCGGCCCGCGCCCGCAATGCCGAGATGACAAGGCGATCCCGCACGTTTATCGAACCTCGCATGAGCGACATAAATCCGCCGACCCCGATGCCCGAAGCGCTGCCGGACGGCGCCATTCCCGCCGCGACCCTCGTCATCATGCGCCCGTCGGACAGCGGAGGCCCCGACGAGATATTGATGGTCAAGCGGTCGACCAGCATGGCTTTCGCCGCCGGCGCGGTCGTGTTCCCCGGAGGGCGCGTCGACCCCGACGACTATCGGGTGGCACGCCTGTACGGGCTCGGCGTCGACGAGGCCGACGGCGCCGCACGCGTCGCCGCGCTCCGCGAAACGCTCGAGGAAACCGGGCTCGCGGTCGGCTGGCCCGGGCTCGCCGGATCCGACGTCGCCGCGATACGGCAGGCGCTGCTCGGCGGAACCCTGCTCTCGGACATATTGGCGTCGCGCGGCGACCGTATCGCGCTGGAAAATTTCATACCTTTTGCGCGCTGGTGCCCCAATTTCAAGGAAGCCCGGACGTTCGACACGCGCTTCTATGCCGTTGCCGCGCCGCCGCACGACCATGAATTGACCGTCGAGGAGGCCGAGCACAGCCATATATTCTGGGCGAGCGCCGAGGCGACGCTGGCGATGGCGGACCGCGGCGACGTATCGGTGATCTTTCCGACCCGCCGCAATCTCGAACGCATCGCTCAATCAAATGATTTTGCTGAATTTTCCGTGCATTCCGGCCGGTTTCCGGTCGAGCTGATCACGCCCTGGATCGAGGATCGCGACGGGCAGAGTTTCCTCTGCATTCCCGGCCATCTCGGATACCCCGTCACGCGCGAATCCTTCGAACGCGTCCGGCGCGGATGAGGCGCGCCTTTGCAACAAGTTTTTCCCTATTTATTATTTACTAACATTTGGCGGGGTAGGGCAGAACGTCGTTGCAATTGCTGAAGGCCGTGCCTAATAAGGCGCTGCAGAAGCAGACCGGGGAGGTTTCTCCGGTGTGATTCGACAAGAGTAATCCAGTGGACGGAGAATATGATGAACCTGCTTAAGAAAGCCGCGATCTCTCTCGCAGCGACTTCGATGATTGCGGCCCCGGTTGCCGCGTCGGCCGCTCCTGCGGCGACCGCCGCTTCGGCCGTTGACGGCCAGAGCGAACTCGAAGGCAGCACGAGCTGGATCATCGCTGTGCTCGCTCTCGTCGCCGTCGTCGGTGGCATCATCATCGCGTCGGACAACGACGACGACGAACCCACCAGCCCGGGCTGAGCTGGCTAGTCCAGAGTTTTCGCAAGGGGCTCCGAGCTTTGCTCGGGGCCCCTTGTTTGTTCCGGGTCGCGAAATCCGCAGGCCCCGCAGGCTTCGGGAAGATCAGAGCGTGAGGTGCCGGTTCGCCCGCGACCGGTCGAGCGGGATGGCCTGCCGGGCGCGATCGACGGCGGCGGCGTCGACCGGAACCAGCGTCAGCGCATAATCTTCTCCCACTCGCCCACTCCTGCCGGCGTCGGCGAGAATGGCTCCCCACGGGTCGATCGCGATACTGTGGCCGAAGGTCTGCCGGCCATCGGCGTGCATCCCGCCCTGCGCGGCGGCCACGACATGGCACCCGGTCTCGATCGCGCGCGCGCGCATCAGCACATGCCAGTGCGCCTCGCCGGTCGATGCGGTAAACGCCGCCGGGATCGCGATCGCCGTGGCGCCCCGGTCGACCAGCGCGCGATAGAGCTCGGGAAAGCGCAGGTCGTAGCAGATGCTGAGGCCGAGCCGCCCGAGCGGCGTGTCGACCACCGCCAAGGCATCCCCGCCGGCATAGGCTGCCGATTCCTGCCAGTTTTCGCCTGAAGGAAGCGTCACGTCGAACATATGGATCTTGTCGTAGCGCGCCCGGATGTCGCCGTCGGCGTCGATGACATGGCTGCGGTTCACGCGCCGCGCGCCATCGTCGGTCAGCAGCGGCATCGATCCCGAGTGCAGCCACAGGCCGTGCCGCCGCGCCATCTCCCGCAGCGCGGCGGGCCAAGGGCTGTCGGCCTCGCGCGCGATATGCGCGGCCGAGCGCGCGCGGTCGCGATCGAGGAGCAGCGACATTTCGGGCAGAAACGCCATCGCGGCACCATGCGCCGCAGCTTCGGCCATCGCCCGATCGATCACGGCCAGATTGCCATCGGGGTCGATGCCGCTCGTCATCTGGATCAGGGCGGCGAGGGGGACGGCTGTCTGGTTCATGGCATCTGGCTAGGCCGGTCGGCGTCACAGGACAAGCGCCGGTGACAGTTCAGTGGCCAGCAAGGTTCGAACGCGATAAGATGGCTCAATGTCCTATTCTCCCGCGCGCCAGTCGCTTCGTTTTGCCCGTTCCCTCCTTCTCGCCGGCGCCGCCGCGCTGCTCCTGACGCCGCTTGCCGCGGGCGCGCAGGACAAGGCACCGACCGCGACCGCGCAGAGTCAGGCAAAGAACAGCGACTGGCTCTATGCCGGCAGCGATATTCCGCGCGATACCGCATGGCAGTTCGGCATGCTTCCCAACGGTGTGCGCTATGCGGTGCGCAACAATGGCGTGCCCCCGGGGCAGGTATCGATCCGCGTCCGCATGGACGTCGGCTCGATGTTCGAAACCGGGGACGAGCGCGGCTATGCGCATCTGCTCGAACATCTGACCTTTCGCGGGTCGGAGCATATCCCCGACGGTGAGGCGAAGCGTATCTGGCAGCGCTTCGGCGTCACCTTCGGCAGCGATTCGAACGCGCAGACGACGCCGACGCAGACGGTATACCAGCTCGATCTGCCGAGCGTCACGCCGGCGAACCTCGACGAAAGCATGAAATTGCTCGCCGGAATGGTGCGCGAGCCGCGCATCTCCGAGCTCGCGGTCGCCGCCGAACGCGGGGTCGTGATGTCGGAACTGCGCGAATCCGATGGTCCGCAAAAACGCATCGCCGACGCGACCAACGCGCATCTGTTCGCCGGCCAGCTCCTCGGCGATCGTTCGCCGATCGGCACCACCGCGTCGCTCGGCAAGGCGGACGCGACCTCGGTCGCTGCCTTCCACAATCGCTGGTACCGCCCCGACCGTGCCGTCGTCGTCATCGTTGGCGACGCCGATCCGGCGGTCCTCGCGGGGCTCGTCGCGAAATATTACGGCGACTGGAAGGCCGAAGGGCCGAACCCGCGCGACCCCGATTTCGGCAAACCCGATCCGAAGGCGCCGGCCGCGCGCGAGATCGTCGAGGCGAACCAGCCGCTCGCGCTGACGCTGGCGATGGTGCGCCCGTGGAAGAAGCGCGTCGACACCGTCGAGAACACGCGGCGGCTCTACCTCGAATTCATCGCACAGGCGCTCGTCAACCGCCGGCTCGAAAACCGCGCGCGCAGCGGCGGTAGCTATCTCGTCGCGACGGTCGAGCAGCAATATGTCAGCCGCAGCGCCGACGTCACGATGGCGTCGATCGTGCCCCTGAGCGACTGGAAGGCCGCGCTCGCCGACGTGCGCGGGGTGATCGCCGACGCGGTGACAAACCCGCCGTCGCAGGCCGACATCGACCGCGAGGCGAACGAGATCCAGGCCTTCCTGCTGAAGGAACTCGAGAATGCCCGCAACGAACCCGGCGCACGCCTCGCCGACGACATGGTGCGCGCGGTCGATATCAACGAGACGGTGACCAGCCCGCAGGGGCAGGTCGACATGTTCAAGGCGATCCGCGCCTCGGCGACGCCGAAGGTGATGCTCGATATCAGCAAGGCGATCTTCGCCGCGCCGGTGACGCGCGTCGTGCTGACCACGCCGACCGCGGCGGGCGGCGATGCCGCGGTGCTCGCCGCGCTGAAGGCGCCGGTCACCGCCCGCGACGAGCGGCTGACGGCGGTCAAGGCCGATTTCAAGCAGCTTCCCGACCTCGGACCGGCGGGGGCGATTACCGCGACCAATCCCATCCTCGGCCTGCGCGCCGAACGGCTCGAGTTCGCCAATGGCGTGACCGCGCTGGTGTCGAACAACAAGGTCGAACCGGGCAAGGTGCGCGTCAACGTCCGCTTCGGCACCGGCAACCGCAGCGTCGCGGCCGATGCCCCGAACCTCTTGTGGACGGGCGATTATGCGCTCGTCGCGAGCGGCATCGGCCCGTGGGGCCAGAACGAGGTCGACCAGCTGACCAACGGCCGGCAGATCCAGATGAACTTCGCGATCGACGACGATGCTTTCGAGCTGTCGGCCGAAAGCAGGCCCGCCGATCTGGCCGACCAGATGCGGCTGATCGCCGCCAAGCTCGCGCAGCCGCGCTGGGACCCCGCGCCGGTCGAGCGGCTGCGGATCGGCTACCTCACCGGATACGACCTCAACGACGCGACGCCCAACGCGGTACTCGACCGCAACCTCCGCGGGTGGCTCACCAACAACGACGCGCGCTGGGCGGCACCCGACAAGGCGCAGATCGAGGCGCTGACGCCCGCAGCCTTCCGGGCCTTCTGGGAACCGCGGCTTGCGAGCGGACCGGTCGAGGTGCAGATTTTCGGCGATCTCGAAACGGTCGATTACAAGAAGATCCTCGCGGAGACGCTCGGCGCGCTGCCGCCGCGCCAGACGCTCGCGCCGCCGAGCGGCCAGCGCGTCGATTTCGCGAAACATGTCACCGTCCCCGAAATCGCCTATCATCGCGGCGAACAGGGGCAGGCCGCGGCGATGACCGCCTGGCCGACCGGCGGCGGCCTCGCCAGCCCGCGCGATGCGCGCGGGCTCGAAGTGCTCGCGGCGATCTTCAACGACCGGCTGTTCGACCGCCTGCGCGCCGAACAGGGGGCGAGTTACGGCCCCGTCGTCGACAGCCATTGGCCGACCGGCTTCGACAGCGGGGGCTATCTGCTCGTCGGCAGCCTGCTCGCGCCGAAGGACCTCGATCGCTTCTATGGCATCGCGAAGGATATCGCGGCCGATCTCGTCGCAAAGCCCGTCACCGCCGACGAACTGGCGCGCAACGCGGGGCCGATCCGCGAACAGGTCGCGCGCGCCTCGACCGGCAATGTCTACTGGATGTTCCTGCTCGAAGGCGCGACGCGCGATCCGCGCGTTGCCGCCGCGGCGCTGTCGATCCAGGACGATATCTCGGCGGTCACCGCCGCCGACGTCCAGCGGCTCGCGCGGCAATATCTGACGCCCGAGCGCCAATGGTCGCTGGCGATCCTGCCCAAGGGGATGACGTTGGCCGATGCCTCCGCCCTCGGCGCGGCACCCGCACCCGCGACGGGCGCGCGCTAGGCGGTTTCGCTGCCCGCTGCCGGGCGGCGCGTCCGGCGGATGCGCGGCTCGTGCTCCAGCTTGCCTTTCGCCATGATGTCGTGGCGCATCTTGGCGCGGACGTCGTGGATCGAGGCGATCACCGGCCCCATCGCGACGCCGAGGTCGATCAGCACCGCCTCGGCAAGCTGCAGCGAGCTTTCGAGCGTTTCGGGCACCGCATCGCTTGCGCCCGCCTGATAGAGCGCGCCGGCATGGTCGGCGTCGCGCGCGCGGCTGATGATCGGCAGGTCGGGATATTTCTGGCGTAGCTGACGCGTCATCCTGAGCTGTTGCACCGGATCGTCCATCGTGAGCACGATCGCCTGCGCATTTTCGATACCGAGCTTGTCGAGGCTACCGGGCCGCGCGACATCGGCGAAGCGGACGGAAAAGCCGTCGCGCCGCGCGGCGGCGACGGTGTCGATATCGGCGTCGACCGCCACGTAGGGACGGCCGTGTTCGCGCAGAAGCTCGGCGACCGTGTGCCCGACGCGCCCGAAGCCGACGATGACGGTGCGGCTCTCCGGTGTCTCGTCGCTTTGCGTATCGCCCGTTCGCATCTCGATCCGCCGTGCGATGTCGTGGCCGACGCGTGCGAGCAGGGGCGTGATCGTCAAGCCGATCGCGGTGACGAGCTGCCAGAACTCGGCGGTGCTGCGGCTGATGAGCTGCGCCTGCAGCGCGGTCGTCAGCACGATCAGCGTCGTTTCGGAAGGGCTCGCCATCAATAGCCCGACCTCGGCGGCGGTTCCGCGCCGCACCGCTCCCGAAAAGCGGAGCAGCGCCGCAGTCACCAACGCCTTCACCAGCACGACGCCGACGACCGCCATGACGAGCGCGGGCCACTGGCTCGCGATCGTCTTGAGATTGAGCCCCATGCCGACGCTGATCAGGAACACCCCGAGCGCGAGCCCCTTGAACGGCGCGGTGATCGCCTCGACCTCGCCATGATATTCGGTCTCGGCGATCATCAGCCCCGCGAGCAACGCGCCGACGATGGGCGAGAGGCCGACCGCCGCCGTCGCGAGCGCGGCGACGATGACGACGAGCAGGCTTGCAGCGAGGAACAGCTCGGGATCCTTGGCGCGCGCCGCCTGCGCGAAGATGCGCGGGAGCAGGAACCAGCCGCCGATCGCGAGCGCGGCGACGACGAGCGCGCCCTGCCACAATGTCGTCAGCAGCAATTCGGCGCTGTCACCCGAGGCTGCGGGCGACAATGCGGCCAGAACGAAGATGATCGGAACCAGCGCCAGATCCTCGAACAGCAGCATCGAAAAGGAGGCGCGGCCGACCGCTGTCTTGGTCCCGGCGATCGGCAGCACCAGCGCGGTGGAGGAAAGCGCGAGCGCAATGCCGAGGCCATAGGCGGCGGCGGTCGAGAGATTGCCGAGGAACAGCAAGGCGGTGCCGAGGATCGCGCCCGCAATGAAAAGCTCGGCCGCCCCGATCCCGAACACCAGCTTTCTGAGCTGCCACAGCCGGCGGAACGAAAGTTCGAGCCCGATCGAGAAGAGGAGCAATATGATTCCGAACTCGCCGAACAGCGCGATATCCTCGGTCGAGGCAATCGTGACATGTTTGAGCCACGGATAGTCGATCGCGAGCGCCCCAAGTCCCGATGGACCGACCAGCAGGCCGACGAGGATGAAGCCGATGACCGGCGAGATGCGGAAGCGCGCGAACGCCGGGATGACGATGCCCGCCGCGCCGAGCACCACCAGCGCGTTGCCGATGGCGGAGGTTTCTGTTTCGGATACCATAAGGGCCGACCTTATGCAGGCCGGCCCCGATTGGCTAGATAGCTAACCCAACCTTTTTGGTTGTTTTCAGCTGCCCATCTTCCTTTCGAGATTCTCGACGATCGCCTCGAAGAAGCCCTCGGTGGTCAGCCAGTTCTGGTCGGGGCCGATGAGGAGCGCGAGGTCCTTCGTCATCTTGCCGCTTTCGACCGTCGCGACGCAGACCTTTTCGAGGTCGTCGGCGAACTTCACCAGCGCGGCGTTGCCGTCGAGCTTGCCGCGGTGCTTGAGGCCGCCGGTCCAGGCGAAGATCGACGCGATCGGGTTGGTCGAGGTCGCCTTGCCCTGCTGGTGCATGCGGTAGTGGCGCGTGACGGTGCCGTGCGCGGCTTCGGACTCGACGGTCTGGCCGTCGGGGGTCATCAGCACGCTGGTCATCAGGCCGAGCGAGCCGAAGCCCTGCGCGACGGTGTCCGACTGGACGTCGCCGTCGTAATTCTTGCAGGCCCAGACGAACTTGCCGCTCCACTTGAGCGCGGAGGCGACCATGTCGTCGATCAGGCGATGTTCGTAGACGATGCCCGCCGCCTTGAACTGGTCGGCGAATTCTTCGTCGAACACCTGCTGGAACAGATCCTTGAAGCGGCCGTCATAGGCCTTGAGGATCGTGTTCTTGGTCGACAGATACACCGGCCACTGGCGCGCGAGACCGTAGTTCAGGCTGGCGCGCGCGAAGTCGCGGATCGAATCGTCGAGATTGTACATGCCCATCGCGACGCCCGACGAGGGGAACTGGAATACTTCCTCGTCGATCAGCGTGCCGTCCTCGCCTTCGAACACCAGGCGCAGCTTGCCGGGGCCCGGAACGCGGAAGTCGGTCGCCTTGTACTGGTCGCCGAACGCGTGACGGCCGACGACGATCGGGTCGGTCCAGCCGGGAACGAGGCGCGGGACGTTCTTCATCACGATCGGTTCGCGGAACACCACGCCGCCCAGAATGTTGCGGATCGTGCCGTTCGGCGATTTCCACATCTTCTTGAGGCCGAATTCCTCGACGCGCGCCTCGTCGGGGGTGATCGTCGCGCATTTCACGCCGACGCCATATTTCTTGATCGCGTTCGCGGCCTCGACGGTGATCTTGTCGTCGGTGCGGTCGCGTTCCTCGATGCCGAGGTCGTAATAGTGGAGGTCGACGTCGAGATAGGGAAGGATCAGCCGCTCGCGGATCCACTGCCAGATGATCCGGGTCATTTCGTCGCCGTCGAGTTCGACGACCGGGTTGGCTACCTTGATCTTGCCCATGCTTTCAGCCTTTTTCCTTGGGGAGTCGGAGTTGCAGCGGGCCTTAGGCAAAGCGGCGCGATTGATCAACCGCCCCGTCACCACCGGCGCCGTGCCGGCGCGGCAACGAAGCCCGCGCCTTATCCATTGTCAGTATGGGGACTGCACCCTAGAAGACTGGACATGTCCAATATCATCTCTTCGAACCGGCCCGGCGGCGGCATCAAATGGCACTGGCCCTCGGTCCATCCCGAAGGTCGCAAGTTCCTGTTAATCGCGGGAATCGTGACGCTCTGCTTCTGGTTGCTCGGCTGGGAGATCCTCGGCTGGCTGATGCTCGGCGTCACCGTCTGGGTCGGCGCCTTCTTTCGCGATCCGGTCCGCATCACGCCCGCCGGCCACGACCTGATCATCGCGCCGGCCGACGGCCTGATCACCCAGATCGCCGAAGTGCCCCCGCCGCCCGAAATTTCGGGCACCGACGGACTCGGCGCCGCGCCGATGCTGCGCGTGTCGATTTTCATGAGCGTCTTCGACGTCCACATCAATCGCACGCCGGTTGCGGGGGCGCTGCGCAAGCTGGTCTATATTCCCGGCAAATTCGTGAATGCCGACCTCGACAAGGCGAGCGAGGAGAATGAACGCCAGCATTTCGTCGTCGAGCGCGCCGACGGCGTGCGCGTCGGATTTACTCAGATCGCGGGGCTCGTCGCGCGGCGCATCATGCCCTTCGTGACGATCGGCAACGAACTCGCGACCGGCCAGCGCGTCGGCCTCATCCGTTTCGGCAGCCGCGTCGATGTCTATCTGCCCGCGGGCACGACGCCGCAGGTGCTGCTCGGCCAGCGAACGCTGGCGGGCGAAACGGTGATCGCGCGGATCGGCACCGCCGAAACGATCGAAGGCATCGGGCAATAGGATGGCGGACGACGAGCCGGTCATGGCCGATGCCGCGGGACGCCGTATCGGCGGCATCAGCCTTCGCGCCTTCGCGCCGAATGCGATCACCGCGCTCGCGCTCTGCTTCGGTCTGACGGGGGTCCGCTTCGCGATCGGAGAGGAATGGGAAAAGGCGCTTGCGGCGATCATCTTCGCCGGGGTGCTCGACGGGATGGACGGGCGCATCGCGCGGTTGCTGCGCGCGCAGAGCAAGTTCGGCGCGGAACTCGATTCGCTCTCCGACGTGATCGCCTTCGGCGTCGCGCCGGCGATGATCCTGTTTCTCTGGTCGCTGCAATATGCGCCCAAGTTCGGCTGGACCGCGGCGCTCGCGCTCGCGGTCTGCTGCGCGCTCCGTCTCGCGCGCTTCAATTCGCGCATGGATGCCGAGGTGCAGCCGCACAAGTCGGCGGGTTTCAATACCGGCATTCCCGCGCCGGCGGGGGCGGGAATGTCGTTCGTGCCCGTCTATCTGTGGCTGTCGACGGGCAACGACCTGTTTCGCGAATGGTATGTCGTGATGCCCTGGGCGCTCGGCATCGCGATGCTGATGATCTCGGCGATCCCGACCTATAGCTGGTCGTCGATCCGTCTGCGCCGTTCGTGGCGCCTGTTCGCCCTCGCGGGAGTCGGTCTCCTCGGCGCTGCGCTTGTTACCGCGCCCTGGCCGACCCTGCTTGCGGTCTGCGGGCTTTATGCCGCGACGCTGCCTTTCGGCATGGCAAGCTATGCGAAGGTCAGGCGGCGCGGCTGAGCGCCGGCTGCACGCGAACGGCAGCGCGAACAGGGCGGGGCGCATCGCGGCGCGCGGGCGAGCGGCGCAGCGTCATCTTCTGCGCGGCGGGGCCCGACTGCGGCGCGATTTCGATCGGGAAGGCGCCTTCGCCGAGCAGCGCCGAGAGAATCGCATTCTCGTTATTCTTGAGCATGGCCAGGATCACGGTGACGCCGAAACCGGCGGCGAGGGCGAAGAGAAGAGCGGCAGCGACCTGAACCATGATCTTGTCCTTTCGGCTTCTTTATGCGAAACCTCCTGTTGATCAGCGACGGTTTCATTGGGTTTTTCGTTCCATGTTCCCGTTTTGTTCTCAACCGTTTTGCGACGAACGGAGTCACTTTGTCGCCGAGTTGAGTCCGCGGCATGGCGGTGAACCGGCTGCTCATTCGCTCCAGCCCCTTGCTTTTTCCGGCCCGCCCCGCTAACGGGCCGCCCATTCCACATGGAAGGCGCACATACCGGTGCCGGGACCGCCCCTCAGCGGACATCCCGGTTCTTGCCTTCCAGAGGACTAACCGGAAGGAGAAAGACTATGGCGGCACCTGTCGTCACGATGCAGAATCTTATCGAAGCTGGCGCGCACTTCGGCCACCAGACCCACCGTTGGAACCCGCGCATGAAGCCGTACATCTTCGGCGCGCGCAACGGCATCCACATTCTCGACCTGTCGCAGACCGTGCCGCTCTTCGCGCGCGCGCTCGACTTCATCGCCTCGACCTCGGCCGCCGGCGGCAAGGTGCTGTTCGTCGGCACCAAGCGCCAGGCGCAGGGCGCGATTGCCGATGCGGCGCGCGCTTCGGGCCAGCACTTCGTCAATCACCGCTGGCTGGGCGGCATGCTCACCAACTGGAAGACGATCTCGGGTTCGATCAAGC
>NZ_JAEMQX010000018.1 GCF_016463645.1 Sphingopyxis sp.
CCCCACGGGCTGTCCTTGCGCCGCTTCTTGCCGCGCCGCGAGCGGCTCGACAGCCAGGGGATGACGAAGAAGATGAAGAAGATGAAACCGATGAAGAATAGCCCGCCGAAATCGCCGTCGCCGGCGCGGTCGCGCTCGGCCTTGTCGGCGGCGGCGGCGCGTGCGGCGGCTTCCTCGGGCGTCAGCTGTATCTGCTCGGCGATCGCATTGACGCCGTCCTGGATGCCGCCGGGCATGTCGCCCGCCTTGAACTTCGGCGTCACGACGTCGCGGATGATCCGCCCCGACAAGGCATCGGTCAGGATCGGTTCGAGTCCGTAGCCGACCGAGATATTCATCCGCCGCTCGTTCGGCGCGATCAGGAAAACGACGCCGTCATCCTTTTCCTTGTCGCCGATCTGCCACTCGCGGCCGAGCCGGTAGCCATAGTCCGAGACGTCATGACCTTCGAGGTCGCGCACCGTCGCGACGACGAACTGGTGTCCCGTCTTTTGCTGGAGTTCGAGCAGCTGTGTGTTGAGCGCGGCTTCCTCGGCTGCGGGGATGATATCCGCCTGATCGACGACCGGATTGCCCGCAAGCTTGGGGAAGGTTTGTGCGGCGGCCGGCGTCGCCAACAGTGAAAAGCCCAGCGTCCAGCCGAGCAAAAGCGACCTCATAGCGGATCTCCCGTCCGGGTGGCGACGGCTTCGATACCGGCCGACACGCCGTCGGCATAATCGGCGCGTTTGAAATATTCCGTCATGTCTTTCACGGCGTCCAGCGCCTTGTCGTCGGTGTTTTGTGCGTTCTTCGTATCGAGTCAGGCGCTCGGACAAACGGGCTTCCTCTTGGGCGGTAAGAATATCTGCTGCGTCCGTCACCCGGCCAGCGAGCGCCATTTCAGGAACGCCGTTGCAAAAGGCCGTTTCCTTTGCGGCCCCCGGTTCCGGTGCCGCCTTGCATCCGCCCGCGACCGTCAGGATCGCGAGCGGAGCGGCAAAAACGGCGTGGCGCATGGCCTTATTGCCCGAAATCGACCTTCGGTGCCTGGTTGGCGTTCGGAGTGATTGCCTTGTATGGGGTCATCGGCTGTGCGCCATGGACGATCTTGGCGCCGATGATGTCGGGGAAGGTGCGGATCGTCGTGTTATAGTCCTGCACAGCGGCATTATAGTCCTGAACCGTTACGTTGATGCGGTTCTCTGTGCCCTCGAGCTGGGTCATCAGGTCGGCGAAACGCGCCTGGCTCTTGAGGTCGGGATATTGTTCGACAGTGACGAGCAGGCGGCCGAGCGCGCCCGACACATTGCCCTGCGCCTGCTGGAACGCCTGAACCTTGGCGGGGTCGTTGAGGTCGTCGGTGCTCAGCTTGACCTGCGTTGCCGAGGCGCGCGCCTGGATCACGCCTTCCAGCGTCGACTGCTCGATCTTCGACGCACCCTTCGCGGTTTCGACGAGATTGGGAATCAGGTCCGCGCGGCGCTGATAGGCGGCTTCGACATTGGCCCACTTGGCCTTGGCGGCCTCTTCCTTGGTCGGGACGCTGTTGATGCCGCAGGCGGACAGGCTCATCGCGGCGACAGGCAGGATCAACCAGCGAGCGGAACGATAGGTCATGGACAGAAACTCCCTCCGGCGGCGTTTTGCCGCAACAATACACATAATAGGATGGCGCTTGCCTTTGTGCAATCGGCACGGCAGTTTTGCGGGCAGGGATCAACCATCCGGGGAACAGTAACATGCTGGCAGAATTCAGGGAATTTATTGCGCGCGGCAATGTCATCGATCTGGCGGTCGGCGTCATCATCGGCGGCGCCTTCGCGACGATCACCGGTTCGCTGACCGAGGATCTGATCATGCCGCTCGTCGGCTGGATTTTCGGCGGGGTCGATTTCTCGAGCCAGTTCATCCTGCTCGGTAGCGTGCCCGACGGGATCGCGGCGACCGACTATGCTACGCTCAAGAAGGCCGGTGTGGCAATGATCGGCTATGGCGCCTTCATCACCGCGGTGATCAATTTTCTGATCCTCGCATGGATCATCTTCCTGCTCGTGAAGATGGTGAACCGCGTCATCCGCAAGGCTCCCGATGCTCCCGCCGGTCCGAGCGAGGTCGACCTGCTCACCGAAATCCGCGACGAATTGCGAAAGAAATAAGGGGGTTGAGCCCTTTACGGGATGAACGGCCCGCCTGCGCTCTTCCAAAGCGCGGGCGGGTTTCCTATATGGGTCGTTGCTGGCTTCGGCCGGCTATGAGGATAAATGGTGTCGTGGAATAGACACAGCGGACCCGGGGGCAGTACCCGGCGGCTCCACCACAAACCCGCGTTTCTTCGATGGGCGCGCGGGTTTCTGACGGGGCCGAACCAGGATCGACGTGTGTTCAAAGACGATGTTTTCTTCCGGGCTGAGTAACCCGTTCAAGGCTCAAAACTATAAGTGCTAACGATAACGAAGCACTCGCTCTTGCTGCCTAACCGATAAGCCTCACGGCCTAAGGTTAGACAAATAGAACGCGGTTCGGACCGAACCGGGCAACAGAATCGGATACCAGCGGCTGGGGACGAGCCGGGCAACAGAATCGTCCCACCTTTCCCTCATCCTGACATGAAAAAGGGAGCGGCGAACCGCTCCCTCTCCCGAGTTGTGCGGGCTCAGCTGCCTTGCGGCGCAAAGGATGTGCTGTCCACGCGCAGATTATTCTGCACATTTTTGACGCCCGTCACGTCGTCGGCAAGATCCTCGGCGCGCCGCTTGGAACGCTTGCCGTCGACGCTGCCGTCGAGTGTGACCTCGCCGCCCGAGACGGTGACGCCGATCCGCGAGGCATCGATCCAGTAATCCTCGGTCAGGCGGTCGTTCACATCCTCGCGGATACGATCGTCCGAGCGGATATAGTCGGTCGGCCCGCGTCCGCGATGGTCGCGTTCGCGGCGGCGTTGCGCGTCTTCGTCGCCGAACCACGACAGTACCTCGTCGCCCGCGCGTTCGAAAAAGCCGCGCTCGCCCCGGCCGCGCGGCGCATAACCGCTGCGGTCGTAGGTCGAGCGCCCGAAATCGCCGGCGGCATAGGGGAGGTATGTCGGCCAACCATAGGGATCGGCATAGCCCATATAGGCCCATGCCGACTGGCGCTCATATTCGTCACGCCGGTCGCGGTTGCGCGCGCTACGATAGCGATCTTCATCGCTGCGGGCGCCATAGCGTTCGTCGTTCCAGTAGTGCCGCGAACCATAGCTGCGGTTCCAGTCATTGCCGGCGTAGTCACGCGGATGGTTGGCGCTATAGTGCCCGCGCTCGGTGCGTTCGCGCCCGCTTCGACCATAATCGCCATGGCGTCCACTATCACGCGGACCGAAGCCGGCTTCGGGATAGCCGCCATAGGCGTAGCCGCTACCGTCGTCGGTGCGGTTTGTTTCCCAATCATAGAGCGGGCCCGTCTGCGTCTCGCGATCACTGTCCGCATCGCGACTGCCTCGGTCCCGGTTCGTTTGCCTTTCCACTTTCCGTCTCCTCGTTTCGCTTGGGGGAGCGGCTGGCAGGCGCTTGGGGGTAGCGCCCCCAACCTGTCCGACTGACGCGTGCGTCAGGCGCGAGTTCCGGTGCTTTCGACGAACCGAGTGGAAAAGCGTGAGCGTTACTGATGCGTCAGTGCTGGCTTTCGCAATGGCGATGATCGCCGAGAGCCTCGATTACCCGGCAGTCGGCGGCGACGCCGCCGCGGCAGCGCCCGACGATGCGTGCGAGTTCGTCGCGGAGCACGACGAGCTGCGCGATCTTCGCCTCGACCTGTTCCAGATGCGCGGTCGCGATCCGATCGGCCTCGCCGCAGTCGCGCGCCGGGTCGTCGGACAGGTCGAGCAGCGAGCGAATCTCCTCGATCGTGAAGCCGAGGTCGCGCGAATGGCGCACGAAGCTCAGCCTCGATCGATGCGCGTCGCCATAGCTGCGGTAATTCGCCGCGGTGCGATCCGGCGCGGGAAGCAGCCCGATGCGCTCATAATAGCGGATGGTTTCGATATTGGTGCCGGTGGCACGCGACAATTCGCCGATTTTCATCGCTTGACCCTGTAGTTGCTACAGGGTGCATATAGGACGCCGACTCGAAGATAACAGGAGATTTCGGCGATGGCCGATCAATGCTGTGCCGGTAAAAGCGGCAAGACCGCGCTCAATGATCCCAAGTGGCGGCGAATCCTGTGGATCGCGCTGATCATCAACGCCGCTATGTTCGGCGTCGAGATTGTCGCGGGGGTCGCGGCGGATTCACGCGCGCTGCAAGCCGACGCGCTCGATTTCCTGGGCGACAGCGCCAATTATGCGATCAGCCTTGGCGTTGCCGGCATGGCGCTGGCATGGCGCGCCCGCGCCGCCTTGCTGAAGGCGGGGACAATGCTCGTTTTTGGCCTCTGGGTGTTCGGATCGGCGGTCTGGGGCTTCGTCACCGGATCGGCGCCGCATGCCGAGACGATGGGGTTGATCGGTGCGCTCGCGCTCGCCGCCAATGTCGCGGTCGCGCTGATGCTCTATCGCTACCGGACCGGGGACGCCAACATGCGCTCGGTGTGGATATGCTCGCGTAACGATGCGATCGGCAACATCGCCGTGATGAGTGCGGCGCTTGGCGTGTTCGGCACCGGCCGCAGCTGGCCCGACCTCGCGGTTGCGGCAATCATGGCGGCGCTCGCGATCTGGGGCAGTATCGAGGTCTTCCGGCAGGCGCGCGGCGAACTTGCCGGCGCGCCCGCCTAGAAACTACGCGAGGCTGTTTCCGAGGCCGATGACGACGGTCGATGTCATGAGGACGGCGATTCCGAGCCGGACGAGCGCGCGCGTGCGCTGGCCCGCGGGCGCCCATTCCTTGAGTGCGAAACCCCAGAGCGTCGAAAAGAGGATGATGCTCGCCATGTGCAGCGTCCAGCTCGAAAAGCCGAAGCGGCCCATCTGGCTTTCGCCCATGGTGTAGAAGAAGAACTGGAAATACCAGAGCGTGCCGCCGAGCGCGGCGAGGCCATAGTTGAGCGCGAGCGGCGGCTTTTCGGTCGCACCGGGCGCAGCCTCGCCCGCGAACTGGCGCACGCTGCGATTGCGCGCGATCAGGATCGCGCACCAGATGAGGTTGGTGGTGAGTCCGCCGAGCAGTACGACGCAGAGCACCGGTAGCCCTTGCCACAGCGGGTCGGTGCCCGCAGCGAGCGTCAGCTCGCGGACCGGCGCGCCGGCGTCGAGGCCCCATGCGAAACAGCCTGACATGATGCCGGAGAAGACCGCGATCGAGAGTCCCTTGCGCAGGTCGAACTCGGACTTGTCCGCCTCCGCGACTGCTTCGCCCATCTCGCGTTCCTTGCGCCGCCCCGCCTGCGCGACGATGGCGATGCCTGCAAGCGTGATCGCGATGCCGAGAAACACCGTCTGCCCGCTCGTCGTCGCGAAAAGCTCACCCAGCGTACCGCGGAAAATCGGCGGTCCCATCGTGCCGATCACGGTCGTCAGCCCGAGCGCGACCGCCATGCCGAGCGACAGCCCGAGGTAGCGCATGGTGAGCCCGAAGGTCAGCCCGCCGAGCCCCCACATCGCACCCCAGAACCAGCACCAGAACCAGATATCACCGGGCGTCCGGCCCAGTACGCCGATCAGGTCGTGCGTCTGGATCGATGCGAACAGCCAAGGCGCGATCAACCACGAAAAGATGCCGCCGGTGATCCAGAAAATCTCCCACGACCAGGCACGGATACGCTTGTACGGCACATAGAAGCTCGCCGATGACAGTCCGCCGAGCCAGTGAAAGAACACGCCAAGCAGCGGGTTCGCATCCATCCCTTTTCTCCCCTCGTCAGTCGCAGGTGGCCAGCGTCTCTTGGCCGATCTTGTTGATATTGGTCACGCCGGTATCGGCGATCGACGCAGCTTTCACGCGGCTTCTTCCATCCGTTCGGCTTCCTCGCGCCATCGATTGCGATAAGCCGCAAGGTCGATGCCAAGCGGCTCGACGAGCTCGAGCGGTTCCGTGGGCGGCAAGGCGGCATCGATCAGCCTTAACGCACCATAGGAGACGTCGTTGTGTGCCTTGCCGGTATAGATGCGAAGGTCGGGGCGCAGCGCGGCGAGCGCACGGACAAAGACCTGTCCTTCGGCGAAGCGGCCTTCGATCAGCAGGCGTTCCTGCGTGCCGATGAGATCGAGCGACGCATCGACGACGAGCGCCGCGTAAAGCGACACCGCCGCGCGGCGCGCGCCATGATCTTCGGGCTCGGCGACCCAGCGGCCGCGGCCGTGAGGGAAGGGGCCGAAGCCCGGCGCAAAGGTCGGGAGGACCATCGCGCCGTTCGCAAGTACATCGGGAACTGTCGCGAGCAACGTGGGCTGGTCGGCAGCGATGTCGATCCGCCGCGTGTCGAGACCGATCAGCGTTTCGATCTCGCGTCCGCCCATGAAACGCGCCGACGGGACCGGCACGCCAAAGACGTCGACGTTGATCAGGCAATCGCGCGCTTCGTCGAGGCGGCTCGTGTCGATCGAGGCCGCGTCCCCGAGCGAACGCATCGCGACGAACCAGGTCCCGGTCGACAGCACGGTCGATTCCCGATCGGCGATTTCGGAAAAGCCGCGCGCCGCGAGCAGCGCTGCGTTTGAATCGTGGAGGCCGCAATGAACTTCGGTGTCGGCGGGCAGGCCGGTGCGAAAGACCCATTCGGGGGTCAGCGTGCCGAGTATTTCCCGAGCCGCACGCAACGGGGCGAGCCGCTTCGCCCAGCCGCGCCTTTCGGCGAGTTCCGATGGAGTTCCTTTGAGCGGCTTCCAGAGATCGGTGTGACAGCCGAGGCTTGTCACCTCCACCGCCGCGACCCCGCTCAGAAGCCAGCTCCAATATTGCGCCCACGGCAAGATCTGCGTGCCCTTCGCAAGCGCGGGGTCGAGCTGTTCGAGGCGAAAGATTTGCGCACCGAGGTTCAACCCGTCGGGAAGGGCTGGGGAGCCGCTCTCGGAAAATGCGTCGCGCCCGGCGTCATAGTCCGAGCGCAGGCCGGCGGACAGCGGCTCTTCGTAATCGAGCGGAGGGCAGGCGAGCCGGTCGTCGCGGATGATCGCGGCGCCCGCGCCATGGCCGACCGGCACGATCGCGCCGACGTCGGCGAGCGTGCCGAAATAGCGCAGCACTTCGATGGCCCAAGCCTCGATCCCGGCTGTGTCCAGCGCGGCGTAGCTGCCCGTTCTGACGCGTTCGTTGGGACGCACGCGCCGTTCTATCAACGCGCCCTCCGGCGACCAGAGGCTGAGTTTCGCCAGCGTTTTTCCGACGTCGAGGACTATGGTGGCGCGACCCTTCATTCCTCTCCCTTTTGCTTCGTTGCGACTGAATTTGATCGAACTTTATCGAAACTGATTGCAGGATGCCAGCGATTTCGATACAAGCCGCCCAACGACGAAACAACGAGTTTCCTTATGCCCGATCTGCTGGACGCCTCATCCAAATCCGACCCCGCCGCGTTGCGCTTCGCGGTTCCGCCGAATCGCTGGTCGGATGATGAGGCGGCGGGCAAGGCGCCCGAGGATCTGCTCCTCTATCGCTCGAACCTGCTCGGCTCGGACCTCACCGTCACCAACTTCGGCGGCGGCAACACGTCGGCCAAACTCGGCGCGCGCGATCCGCTGACCGGCGAAACCGTCAATGTGCTGTGGGTAAAGGGATCGGGCGGCGATATAGGATCGATGAAGCTCGACGGCTTTTCGACGCTTTATCTCGAAAAGCTGCTCGGCCTCGAAAAACTCTATCGCGGGCTCGCGCATGAGGACGAGATGGTCGGCTATCTGCCGCATTGCACCTTCGCGCTCAACCCGCGCGCGGCGTCGATCGACACGCCGCTCCACGCCTGTCTGCCCTTTGCCCATGTCGACCATGTCCATCCCGACGCGATTATCGCGCTCGCGGCGTCGAGCGAAGGCGAGGCCGCGACGCGGGCGATCTGGGGTGGCGCGGTCGGCTGGCTGTCATGGCAGCGTCCGGGCTTCGATCTCGGACTGAAGCTGCGCGATTATGTCGCTGCCCATCCCGGCCTCCGCGGAGTGATGCTCGCGGGGCACGGGCTCATCTGCTGGGGCGACAGCGCAAGGGCCTGCTACGATAACACGATCGGATTGATTGCCGACGCCGCCAATTATCTGAACACAAAGCTGGCGGGCGGCCCGGTCTTTGGCGGACAAAGCGTCGCGTCGCGGCCGGCGGCTGAACGGGCGGCGGCGGCGGCGGCGCTGATGCCTGCGCTGCGCGGGCTGATGGGCGGCTGCCGGGTCGGTCATTTTGCCGACGATGCCGAAACGCTCGAATTCGCCGGCAGTCGCGATTTTGCGAAGCTCGCGGCGATCGGGACTTCGTGCCCCGATCATTTCCTGCGCACCAAGATCGCGCCGCTCGTGCTCGATCCGTCGCGGATCGAAGACCGAGACTATCTAGCCGAACGGATCGAGGCCTACCGCGCGGGCTATGCCGCTTATTACCAGCGTTGCGCACGGGTAAACTCGCCCGCGATGCGCGATCCCAATCCGGTCGTCGTGCTCGTCCCCGGCATCGGCCGCATGACCTTTGCCGGCGACAAGACGACTGCGCGGCTCGCGGGCGAATTCTATGCCAATGCGATCAATGTGATGCGCGGCGCCGAGGCGATCGGCGCCTACGTCGGGCTCGACGAGCAGGAAGCGTTCGACATCGAATATTGGCTTCTCGAGGAAGCGAAGCTGCAGCGGATACCGAAGCCGAAGCCGCTTGCGGGTCGCATCGCGCTCGTCACCGGCGGGGCGGGGGGGATCGGTGCGGCGACCGCCGAGCGTCTGGCGGCCGACGATGCGTGCGTGTTGCTCGTCGACCGCGATGCCGATGCACTGACGAAGGCTGCCTCGGAACTCGAAGGGCGTTTCGGTCGCGACCGGATCCGCTCTGTGGTGTGCGACGTGACCGACGAGATGCAGGTCGCCGCGGCTTTCGCTGCGTGTGCACGCGAATTTGGCGGGCTCGACATCCTCGTTGCCAACGCCGGCATTGCGTCGTCGGCGCCGATCGAGGACACGACGCTCGATCTGTGGCAGCGCAACTACGACGTACTCGCACGGGGCTATTTCCTCACGGCGCGCGCGGCTTTCCCGTTCATGAAGCAGCAAGGCGGCGGCTCGATCGTCTTTATCGGATCGAAGAACGGCATTGCCGCGGCGACCAACGCGTCCGCCTATGCCTCGGCGAAGGCGGCGGCGCTGCATCTCGCGCGCTGTCTCGCGCTCGAAGGCGCGCCGTTCGGTATCCGCGTCAACACGGTCAATCCCGACGCGGTGATCAGGGGGTCGCGCATCTGGGATGGGGACTGGCGCCGCGAACGCGCCGGCGCGCACGGGATCGATTCGGGCAGCGAACTCGAGGAACATTATCGTAACCGCTCGATGCTGAAGCGCGACGTGTTGCCCGAGGATGTCGCCGAAGCCGTCTATTTCCTCAGTAGCGATATGGCGGCAAAGTCGACCGGAAACATGATCAATGTCGACGCGGGTAATGCGCAGGCATTCACGCGATAAGGCACGGAATCAGGAGAGAGTTATGACCGGCAACCTGCCGCTCGCACAGGAGGAGATCGAGCGGCTGAACGCCGGTCTGACCGATGCGCTCGACGATGACTATAGTGGCCTCGGTCGCCAACTCGGGCGGCGCGGGGTCGATATCGATGCGGTAAAGGCGCGCGTCGCGGACTTTTCGGTCGCAGTGCCGAGCTGGGGCGCCGGGCGCGGCGGTACGCGCTTCGCGAAATTCCCGATCGCGGGTGAGCCGACCAACATTCACGAAAAGCTCGAGGATTGCGCGGTCATTCAGCAACTCGGCCGTGCGACGCCGCGCGTCAGTCCCCATTTTCCGTGGGACAAGGTCGGCGATTATCGGGCCTTGCGCGAAGAGGCTGCGGCGCTCGGGCTCGGCTTCGACGCGGTGAACAGCAACACTTTTCAGGACCAGCCGGGGCAGGCGGTGAGCTATGTCACGGGCTCGCTTTCCTCGACGCACGCCGACGTGCGCGAGCAGGCCGTCGCGCATAATATCGAATGTATCGAGATCGGCCGGCAACTCGGCGTTACCGATCTTACTGTCTGGGTCGGCGACGGCACCAACTTCCCGGGGCAGCAGGATCTGGGTCGCAGCCTCGATCGTTATCTCGATGCGGCATCCCAAGTCTATGCGGCGCTGCCCGGCGACTGGCGGATGCTGATCGAGCACAAGATGTTCGAGCCCGCTTTTTATTCGACGGTGATTTCGGATTGGGGCAGTTCGATCCTCGTTGCGCAGGAACTGGGCGACAAGGCAAAATGCCTCGTCGACCTGGGTCACCATGCACCCAATGTGAACATCGAGCAGATCGTCGCGCGGCTCCATCGCTTCGGAAAGCTCGGCGGTTTCCATTTCAACGACAGCAAATATGGTGATGACGATCTCGACTCGGGATCGATCAACCCGCACCAGCTCTTCCTCGTCTTCAACGAACTGGTCGAGGCCGAGATGAATCCGCGCGGCGATTTTCGTCCCGCCTATATGATCGATCAGTCGCATAATGTGACCGACCCGATCGAGAGCATGCTGTCGTCGGCCGAAGCGATCGTCGCGGCCTATGCCAAGGCGCTGCTCGTCGATCGCGAGGCGCTGCTCGCGGCGCAGGAGGCCAACGACACGATGATGGCGTTCCAGACGCTGCGCATTGCCTATCGCACCGACGTTACCCCGATCCTCGCGATGGCGCGTGCCGAGGCAGGCGGAGCGATCGATGCGATCGCGGCCTATCGTGCAAGCGGCTGGCGGGGACGCAAGGCGCAGGAGCGGCGCGCCGCAGGGGCGGCGGCCGGCATCGTCTAATCATTCGATTGCAACTCGGCGCAGCTCCCGTCAAATAGGCGCAACTGGACAGGGACCCCGATGCACGCAGCCGAACGCGAAAAAATGATCCTCGACAGCCTGGGCGAAAGCGGGTTCGTCTCGTTCCGCGAACTCGAAGCCCGGGTTGCGGCGTCGCCTGCGACGATCCGCCGCGACCTCGACCGGCTGGAGGAAGCGGGGGTGATCACGCGCGTCCGCGGTGGCGCAAAGCGCGTCGGGGGCGCCGCCGGTGCCCCGGCTACGGCCGAAGAGGGCCTGTCGGGCATTCCCTTTCACGAGAATATCGGACGCAACCGCACCGCCAAGGAAGCGATCGGGCGTGCAGCGGCGCGACTGTGCATCCCGGGCGAAGGGGTGATGATCGACGGCGGCTCGACGACACTGCAGATGTGTCCGCATCTTGACGGTTTGAGCCTGCAGGTTCTGACCAATTCGCTCCATATCGTCAGCGCGCTGTTGCCGCAGCCGACGACGCGAATCCTCATTCCCTCGGGGCAGGTGTTTCGTGAGCAGAATATCGTCCTGTCGGCCGCGGGTGACGACGGGATGCCACGTTTCCATGCGCCGAAGCTGTTCATGGGCGCGGCGTCGATGGGTCCTGCCGGGCTGATGCAGGCCGACGTGATTCTCGTTGCCGCCGAGCGCCGGCTGATCGAACGTGCCGACGAGATCATCGTTCTCGTCGACAGCTCCAAATTCTCGGGTCCTTCGGGCAATGTCGTCTGTTCGCTCGACGAGATCGATGTCGTCGTCACCGATTCGGGGATCGACCCCCGCCATGTCGCGATGATGGAAGCCGCCGGCATTCGCGTCGTCATCGCCTGAATCCCTCAAAGCGCAAAAAACCGCGGGCTACTCTCCCGCTCGCGCATGAATGATTGAATTTGATCATTGACGTGATCATTAAAGACAAATAATGAGCAGTGATGCAAAAACGCTCGACGAAGCGTGGCATCGGAGGAAGAAGATTGCCGACAGGCGCCTCCGTCGAAAAGGGACAGCCCGCGAAGCGGGTGCAGGGAGGATGCGATGAAGGCAATGACTGCGGGTCTGGATATGGTTGCACAGCGACGCGCGAGGCGGCGTGGCATTTCGGCACTCGCGTGCGCAGGGGCGCTGCTGGGCGCCAATGCGGCGCACGCGCAGGATGCCGATGCGGAAGCGCCGACCGATGCCGATATCGTCGTCACCGGCACCTTGCTGCGTGGCGTCGCGCCGGTCGGCACCAATGTCGTTGCAGTCAGCGAGGCCGATGTCGTCGCCTCGGGTGCCGCGTCGGCGAACGACCTGCTCGCCTCGATCCCGCAGGTCGGCAATTTCGGGACGATCCCTGCCGGGCTGGGCAATTTCGGCAATCCGATCGTGCGTCCCAACATCCGCAATCTCGGCAATAGCGGCGGCTCGACGACACTCGTGCTCGTCGACGGTCACCGCATGGTCGGGGCGGGCATATTGCAGACGAGCTTCGACCCGTCGGTTATCCCGCCCGACGTGATCAAGCGCGTCGACGTCATCCCCGATGGCGGCTCGTCGATCTACGGCTCGGACGCGATCGGCGGCGTGATCAACTTCATCACGCGTGACCGCTACGACGGGATCGGCGTCAATGCGCGCTATGGTTTCGCCAAAAATTACCAGACGATCGATGCGAGCGCCATCGCGGGCAAGGATTGGGGGTCGGGCTCGGCCTTCATTTCCTATTCCTATGCATGGCACGACGATCTGATCGGGCTCGACCGCGATTATGCGACCGCTAATCAGACGAGCCGCGGTGGCGGCGATTTCCGCAGCACGGCCTGCGCGCTCGCGAACATCACGGTCGGCACGACGACCTATGCGCTTCCCGCCCGGGCGCCGGGGGTCAATCGCTGCGATCAGACCGACTATGCGGCGATCTATCCGCGCGAGGAACGCCACAGCGTCTTTGCCGGGCTGACGCAGGATCTCAGCGATTCGGTCGCGTTCAAGCTGTCGGCCTATTGGTCGAAGCGCGACACGCTGCATCGCAGCGCGCAGAGCAGCGCGAGCGGGACGATCACCGCGGCCAATCCCTTCTTCCGCCCGATCGGCGCCGAACTCGCGCACACGGTGTCTTTCGCGTTCGACGACGTCTTCGGTCCGAGCAACGACAGCCCGTCGAGCTTCACCTCCTATGGGATCACCCCCAGCTTCGACTTCGAGCTTGGTGGCGGCTGGCAGCTGCGCACCATGGCCAATTTCGGACGCAGCGAGAATGAATCGACCGAGCGGTCGTTCAACTCGACCCTCGCGACGATTGCGCTTGCTGGGACGACCACCGCGACCGCGCTCAATCCCTATAATCTCTCGGCAACCTCGCCTGCAGTGCTCGCGGCGATCGACGATTTCGTCAACTATGGCGACGCGACGCAGGAACTCGCGGAAGGTCGTGTTGTGCTCGACGGCCCGCTGACCCGATTGCCCGGCGGTGACATCCGTCTCGCGGTCGGCGGCGAATATCATTACGAAAATATCCGCTCCTTCACCGGCAGCGGTCCCGAAGCCGCGGTCACCGGATCGAACGCCTATGCCGCGCGCAACGTCAAATCCTTGTTCGGCGAACTGCTGATCCCGATCTTCGGCGCCGACAATCGCACGCCCGGCTTCTACAGCCTCGAACTGTCGGGCTCGGTCCGTTACGACGATTACAGCGATGTCGGCAGCACGACCAATCCCAAGATCGGGGTGACCTGGCGGCCGTTCGAGGCTTTGACGATCCGCGGCAATTACGGCACGTCGTTCCACGCGCCGAGTCTCGCCGATCTTGGCAATTCGGTCGACGCGCGTGTACAGGTGCTGCCGTTCAGCCCGTTCCGCGCGCCGAACAGCTCGCCGTTCGATGCGCTGCGCCCGACGATCGCGATCGCCGGCGGCAACGCCAATCTGAAGCCCGAGAAGGCCGATACCTGGTCGCTCGGCTTCGACCTCAAGCCCGCGGCGATCGAGGGCTTCGTCGCCAGCGCGACCTATTTCAATGTGAAGTTCAAGGACGCGATTGCGGTTCCCCCCTTTACCTCGCCGCTGATGTTCACGACACCCGCCTATTCGGATTTCTACATCCTCAATCCGACGCTTGCGCAGGCGCAGGCGGCGGCGGGCAACCTCCGCGTCGACGGTGTGCCGAACCTTGCGACGCTGTTCGCGATCAGCTCGCCCTATGTGCTGTTTCTTGCGCAGCGCGCGAACCTCGGCGCGGTGAATGTCGACGGGATCGACTTCAACCTCGCCTATAATCGCCCGACCGGTTTCGGCTCGATCAACGCGAATTTCACGGGCAGCTATCTCCTGAACCGCGAGACGCAGGTGGTGCAGGGCGGACCGGTCAACGACGACCTCAAGAACGGCACCGGCCGTTTTCTCTTCACCGCGGGGCTCGGCGCAACCGCAGGCGATTTCACCGCGCGCGCGACGCTCAACCATCGCAGCGGTTATCCGGTCATCGGCCTCGCGCCGCAGGAGCGTGTCGCGGCATTCGACACCGTCGATCTCTTCTTCAGCTACGATCTTGGCGAAATGCTCGCGAACACGCTGCTGACGCTGAACGTCGACAATGTCTTTGACGAGGACCCGCCGTTCCTGAACAGTGCGTCGGGCTATACCAACGGCAGCACCCTCGGCCGGCTCGTGTCGTTCGGTATCCGCACCAAATTCTGACGGGGAGGTTGGGTTGCCACTGATCGGACGCTTGCGAGGCCTGCTGCTGGGCGCGCTGGCGATGGTTGGCGCCGCCGCTGCGCCGGCCGATGCGCAGGACAAGGCGCCGGCCGAACTCAGGACCGAATATGCGACGGCACCGCTGGGCCTCGACACCGCGGCGCCGCGGTTCGACTGGCGGTCGCCGGTCGCGCGGCAGAGGGCCTATCGCATCCGCGTGGCGACATCGGCCGCGGATCTTGAACGCGCGCCGCTGTGGGATAGCGGCAGGGTCGGCTCCTCCGACAATGTGCAGATCGTCTATGCGGGCCCGGCTCTCGGGTCGCGCCAACGTTATTGGTGGCAGGTGCAGGTCTGGGATGCGGAGGGCAAGGCCTCGGGCTGGAGCGCACCCGCCTGGTGGGAAACCGGGCTGCTTTCGGGCAGCGACTGGCAGGCGAAATGGATTTCGGGGCCCGGACGCCGCGACCATGACTGGGGCGATCTGACGTTCGACGCCGATCTGACGCTGACAGGGAAAAGCGTCGATATCTTGTTCCGTGCTCTGCCGAACGGCAAGACCTACGGCGATAGCTACGTGTGGACGCTCGCTGACGACAAAAATGGTCCCGAGCTCATCCAGACCGTGCGTCGCTATCCCGGAGGCACCAGTTCGGCGGTGAAGATGGAGCGGTTGGGGCAGGTCAAGCTGCCTGCGCCGCTCAAAGGCCGCCGCATCGCGCTGTCGATCCGTGCCGAGGGCAGCCGCATCGTCACGCGCATCGACGGCGCGGTCGTTGCGACCGTCGACAATGACGCACACAAGCATGGCACGATCGGTTTCGCCGGCAAGGAAGCCGGGGCGGCCATCGTTCACAAGGTCAGTGTGACGGGGACGCAAAGCCCGGCGGTCGCTTTCGATTTCGCGGGCGGTGACAATCCCTTCACCGGCGGCGGTGTGTCGAAGGAGGGGCTGGTGATCGCGAGCGGCGTGCCGGGGGTCGATCTGGTGCTGCCGATCGAGGCACCCGCACCGCTCGTTCGCCGCGCCTTTCGCGTTGGCAAGCCGGTCGCGAGCGCGCGTCTCTATGTTGCCGGGGCGGGGATGCCGCGGCTTTTGGTCAACGGCACGGTCGTCGGCTCGTCGCTCGGTGCGGGCTTCACCGCGTATGACAAGCGTGTACTTGCCTATACACATGACGTGACCGACCTGCTGCGCTGCGGCGAGAATATTATCGGCGCCGAGCTGGGACGCGGCTGGTACGGGCTGACCGACCCCAATGAATGGTATTTCCATGCGGCGCCATGGCATGGCGAGCCTGCGCTCAAGGCCCAGCTCGAAATCACCTATGCCGACGGCACGCGCGAGGTGATCGTCACGGACGGTGGCTGGCGCACGATATCGGGTCCGACGCTCAATGACTCGGTGCATCGCGGCGAACGGTACGACGCGCGACGGGTTCCGACAGGCTGGGATCGCGCGGGGTTCCGTGATCGCAAATGGCAGGCGGCGCCGGTCGTTGCGGGGCCGGCGGGGCGGCTTGTAGCCGCCAACTCCGAAGCGATCGAAGCGGTCGAGACGATTTCGCCCGTTGTGGTGAAAGAGGTCGCGCCGGACGTCCAGGTTTATGATTTCGGGCGCATTATTGCGGGATGGCCGGCGCTGGAGGTCAGCGGCCCGCGCGGGCGTACGGTATCGATGGTCGCGAGCGAGCGTATCGCCGACGATGGCAAGGTCGTTCCGGCGGCCGGGCTGATCGACGCGCAGCTCCAGACCGACCGTTATACGCTTGCGGGCAAGGGCGTGGAACGATGGGAGCCGCGCTTCGGCTATCGCGGGTTCCGCTATGTGCAGGTCGATGGTTTTCCGGGTATGCCGGGCGAGGGCGCCCTGACCGCGCGTATCGTCCATTCGGCGGTCGCGCGCACCGGCAGCTTTGCCAGCGCCAATCCGCTGTTGAACAAGATCGACGCCGCAGCGATCGGATCGATCCTCAACAATCTCCACGGTTTCCAGACCGATACGCCGACCTATGAGAAGAACGGCTGGAGCGGCGATGCGCAAGCGTCGGCGGGCGCCGCGGCGCGCAGCCTCGACATCGCGCGCGTCTGGACCAAATGGCTCGCCGACTTCCGCGATGCGCAGTCGGAGAAGGGCGAGGTTCCCGAGATCGCGCCGACGACGCCCTTTTATGGCTATGAAAATACCCCCGGCTGGAACGTGATCTGGGGGCCGACGACGCCATGGGATGCAGCGGCGATGATCCTGCCGTGGGAACTCTACACGACCACGGGCGACACGCGTATCCTGGCCGACAATCATGACATGCAGCGCCGACTGGTCGATTATACCGCGACCTTCATCAAGGCACCCGACTACCAGCGTTCGGCGGGGCTCTCCGAATGGGCGTCGGCGGGCGGCATGGATTACAGCAATGCGCGCGGCGGCGGGATCGACGCGGTGACGACGGCCTATTTCTTCCACGAAGCCGACCTGCTCGCCAAATCGTCGGCGGTCGTCGGCAAGGGCGAGGACGCAGTACGCTACGCGAAGCTCGCGGACGATATTCGCACAGCGTATAACGCGCGCTACTGGGACGCGGCCAATGGCTGGTACCGGACGGTCGATGCGAAGGGCGTGACTGGCCCGGCAACGCAGGTACAGAATATCCTGCCGCTTGCGTTCGGCATGGCGCCCGCAGGCCGTGAACAAAGCGTCGCCGACGCCATCGCGCGCGACGTCGACAAACAGGGGCTGCGCACCGGGGTCTACGGCGCGCGCTACCTGCTCGAAATCCTCAGCGACTATGGCTACGCCGACCTTGCCTATCGCGTCGCGACGCGCACCGACGAGCCGGGCTGGGGCTGGTGGATTCAGAATGGTCACTCGACGATGTTCGAGACGTGGAGCCTGAACAGCCGGTCGCGCGACCATCATTATTTCGCCTCGATCGCCGACTGGATGCGCCAGCGGCTCGCCGGGCTGCGTCCGGGCGCACCGGGGTACAAGGTGGTACTCGTCAAACCCGCGATCCCCGACGGCCTCGCCAGCGCCGAGGCGGCGATGGACACGGTCCACGGCCGCGCCTTCTCGGGGTGGCAGGTCGCGTCGCGCAGCAAGTTGACGCTCACCGTCGAGGTGCCGCCGAATACGACCGGCGAAATCTGGGTGCCGACGCGCTTCGGCGGGATCGCCGCGCCGTCGGGGGCGCAGGTCGTCCGGTCGGAGCGGGGCTATGCAGTCTATCGCACCGGACCCGGCCGTTTCATCTTCAACACCGGAGGCACGCCATGATCCGCGGTTTAATTCTTTCGGCCGCGGCAGTGGCGTCGCCCGTTTCCGCACAGCAGGTGACGATCGACAGCGGCGTTGCCGCGGGCGCGACCGCCGACGGCATCGCATCGTTCAAGGGACTTCCCTATGCAGCGGCGCCCGTCGGCAATCTTCGCTGGAGCCCGCCGGCGCCGGTCACCTCGTGGAGCGCGCCGCGCGATGCGACCGCTTATGGCCCCGACTGCATGCAAAACCCGCTGCCCGGTATTCAGCCCGGCTCGCGGCCGATGAGCGAGGATTGCCTGACGCTCAACGTCTGGACGCCGAAGCCTGCGAAAGGCGCGAAGCTTCCGGTGATGGTCTGGATCCACGGCGGCGGCTTCGTCGGCGGGTCGGGCACCTTGCCCGAAACCGACGGCGGCCTGCTCGCGAAGCGCGATGTCGTGGTCGTCAGCTTCAACTACCGCCTCGGCCGCTTCGGCTTCTTCGCGCATCCCGCGCTGGGCAAGGATGGCAACTGGGGGCTGATGGACCAGGTCGCGGCGCTGAAATGGGTTCAGCGCAATATTGCAGCGTTCGGCGGCGATCCGGCGAAGGTCACCATCTTTGGCGAAAGCGCGGGTGGCGAGTCCGTGTCGCGCCTGATGGCATCGCCCGCCGCCAAGGGGCTTTTCGCGCGCGCGATCGTCGCCTCGGGCGGCGGCCGCGACGACTGGCCGACACTGGCCGATGCGCAGGCGAAGGGTGAGGCATTCGGTACGCGTGCAGGCGCCGCTGATGCCGCGGCGCTTCGCGCTCTGCCGGCGGACAAGGTGCTCGGCAGCATCGCGCTGATGAGCAAGGAAGAGGACCGCTATTCGGGACCGATGACCGACGGGACGATCGTTCCGGCTGGCGCCGGGATGATTTTTGCCGAGGGCAGGCAGGCGCGCATTCCCTATATCATCGGGAGCAACGACGACGAGCTCGGCTTCATCCCCGCGCCGTTCCGCGCGATGGTCAACGGTCCGGTGGAAAAGGCACTCGGCCCGGCCGCCGCCGGCGTGAAGGCGGCCTACGCCAGCGAAGAGGAGGCAAACCGGCGGCTCGGCGGCGATGCGATGTTCGCCGAACCGGCGCTCGCCTTCGGCCTGTTGCAGGCCCGCGCCGGGGCGCCAACCTGGCTTTATCGCTTCGGCTATGTCGCCGAGGGGCAGCGCAAGCCCGATATCGGCGCGGTCCATGCATCTGACGTCGCGTTCCAGTTCGGCAACCTGACCACCGATGCGACCGCCGCCGACCGCGCCGCGGCGAAGCAACTCGGCGATTACTGGACCAACTTCGCAAAGACCGGCGATCCCAACGGCAGCGGGCTGCCTGTCTGGGCACGCCTCGATCCCGCGTCGCCGCAGCTGCTTTCGATCGGCCTCGGCGAGACCGCGATGGCGCCGGGCACGAGGCCTGCACTCACCGCCATCGCAGCGGCACGGGACGGAAAATGATGAAGGACATGATCATGCGCCTCTCTGCCGTCATCGCGGGCGCGCTCGCCATCGTCGCGATCCCCGCCTGTGCGTGGGAAGTGATCCGCCTTTCGTCGGATCCGGTTCCCGCGACCTCGAAGGAAGTGCGCGAAACCGGGCCCTTTGGCACGATCGTGCGCAACGTGTCCGATGCGACGCTCACCCCCTATGTGGCCGACAAGCCCAACGGCACCGCAGTGATCATCGCGCCCGGCGGCGGCTTTCACATGCTGTCGATCGACAATGAGGGTGAAGCGGTCGCGAAGTGGCTGAACAGCCAGGGTGTCACGGCCTTCGTGCTCAAATATCGCCTGCTCGAAACCGGCGCCGACTTTCCGATCCAGATGATGCGCTATCTCTCCAATCTTCCCGCGCTGCGCACTGCGGTTGAGCCACTGCGCCCGCTCGCGACTGCCGACGGTGAGAATGCGGTGAAGTGGGTGCGGACGAACGCCGCCCGTTACGGCATCAAATCGAACCGTGTCGGGCTGATGGGCTTTTCGGCGGGCGGCGCGGTGACGGTGTGGACGCTGACGGCGAACAAGCCTGCGAGCCGACCCGACTTCGCGATAGCCATCTACCCCGGCCTGCTGCCCTACACGATCGCGGTGCCGAAGAAGGCGCCGCCGCTGTTCGTCGCGGTGGCAGAGGACGACAAGTTGGCGCACGACGACAGCGTGCGCCTCGCCGCCGCTTGGGAAAAGGCAGGGGCGAGCACGCGGATCGTCACCTATGAAAACGGAGGCCATGGTTTCGGCATGAAGAAGAGCGGCAAGGCGAGCGACGCATGGACCGAGGCGATGGCGACATGGCTGCGCAGCCAGGGACTCGTCGGCAAATGAGGACCGCATCGTTCCTCCTGCTCGCCGGTGGGACGCTGCTCGCCGCGTGCACCGCGAACGAGCCCGCGCCGACACCCGCATCTTCCGGCCAAAAGGTCGGCGGCTGCGAAGCGTTGGCCGGCATGGCGCTGAAGGACGGCAAGATCAATGCCGCGACCTCGCTCGCGGGTGGCGCAATGGTCGATCTGGAGGCAGGCAAGCCCG
Organism: Sphingopyxis sp.; assembly: GCF_016463645.1. Lineage (GTDB taxonomy): Bacteria > Pseudomonadota > Alphaproteobacteria > Sphingomonadales > Sphingomonadaceae > Sphingopyxis. The sequence goes on from NZ_JAEMQX010000018.1 coordinate 20,352, forward strand.
GTCTGCCGGCACCTGCCGCCTTCTGCCGTGTGCAGGCGACGCTGTCGCCGGTGCCGGGATCGTCGATCAAGGTCGAGGTATGGCTGCCCGAACACGCGGGCTGGAATGGCAAGCTGCTCGGTGCGGGCAACGGCGGCTTCGGCGCGAACATGCTGCTGCCGTCGCTCTTGATGCGCGGTGCGGTGCAAAAGGGCTATGCCGCGGTCGGCACCGATATGGGGCATTTCGGCGAAGCCGATGTCGACGCGAGCTGGGCGCTGGGCGCGCCCGAAAAGATCCGCGACTATGGCTGGCGCGCCAATCATGTCGGCGCCGAAACCGCCAAGCAGGTGATCGCGGCCTATTATGAAGGCCCGCTTGCGGCGAGCTATTTCCACGGCTGTTCGGATGGCGGCCGGCAAGCGCTCACCCTCGCGCAGCGTTTCCCGGGCGACTATGACGCGATCATCGCAGGTGCGCCCGCGATGCCTTGGACGCGGATGGCGAGCGCCTTTGCGAACAATGCCGTCGTGGCGGGCAAGCCCGGCGGCGATTTGTCGATGGCAAAGCTGAAGCTGCTCCAATCGGCGTCGCTCGGTCAGTGTGACAGCCTCGACGGCGTCAAGGATGGCGTGATCGATGATCCGCGCGCCTGCCATTTCGACCCCGCGAAGCTTGCGTGCAAGGGCGGTGAGGGCGCGGACTGCCTGACTCCGGGCGAAGTCGCTACCGCGAAGCTCTTCTACGAAGGGCCGAAGACCGCCGACGGCAAAGGCTTCTACCCCGGATTCGCTCCCGGCGCTGAGGCCGAGGCGGGCACCTGGTCGCAGTGGCTGACCGGCAAGACGTCGCAGCATGTGAAATTCGGCACCGCCTTCTTTCGTTATTTTGTCCACGCCAATCCCGACTGGCAGCTCTCGGATTTCAATCTCGACCGCGACTATGCGCTGGCAAAGGCGCGTGTCGGCGGTGATCTCGATGCCGACCGGACCGACCTTGCCGCCTTCTACAAGCGCGGGGGCAAGCTTATCCTCTATCATGGCTGGAACGATGCCGGAATCCCGGCGCAGAACACCGTCGATTATTACGAGCGTCTCGTCGCGGCGAACCCGAAGGCTGCGTCCACCTCGGTCCGCTTGTTCATGGTTCCCGGCATGTCGCACTGCCTTGCCGGACCGGGGCCCAACAATTTCGACCCGCTGACGCCGCTCGACGGCTGGCGGCAGGGCGGGCCGGCGCCCGAGCGGATCATCGCGACGAAATATGACAACGACCTGTTCGCCTATATCGGCCTGCCTGCAAAGTCCGGACGGACGCGCCCCCTCTGCTCCTTCCCCAAGGTCGCGAAATGGGACGGCAAGGGCTCGACCGACGATGCCGCGAGCTTCGCGTGCGAGGCGCCCGGTAAATGACAAGCCACGTCAAAGGGGCGATCGAACCGCCGCTGATCGAACATACGATCGGCGATGCGCTTGCGCTCGCTGCCGATCGCTGGGGTGAACGCGACGCGCTGGTTTCGGTCGGGCAGGGCATCCGCTGGAATTTTGCCGAACTGCTCGAACGATCCGACGCCTTAGCGGCCGGGCTGCTCGCACTCGGACTGAACCCGGGCGACCGGATCGGCATCTGGGCGCCGAACTGCGTCGAATGGACGCTGACCCAGTTCGCCGCTGCGCGCGCGGGGCTGATCCTCGTCACGATCAACCCCGCCTATCGATTGTCCGAGGTCGAATATACGGTCAACAAGGTCGGGCTGTCGGCGCTCGTCGCCGCGACCAGTTTCAAGACCAGCGACTATCCCGCAATGATCGAGGAGCTCGCGCCCGAGATAGTACAGAGCGCGCCGGGCGGGCTTCGCGTCGCAAGGTTACCGACGCTGCGCTCGCTGATCCTGATCGGCAGAGCCCGCCCGGGCTGGTTGGCGTTTGACGATGTGGAGGACCATGCGACCGACGCCGATCGCCAGCGCCTCGCCGCGATCGGCCCGACACTCGACCCGAACGACGCGATCAACATCCAGTTCACCAGTGGCACCACAGGCCTGCCGAAAGGCGCGACGCTCAGCCATCGCAATATCCTCAACAACGGTTATTTCGTCGGCCGCACGCAGGGGCTGACCGAGGACGACCGCATCTGCATCCCGGTGCCGCTCTATCATTGCTTCGGCATGGTGATGGGCAATCTGGCGAGCATCACCCACGGCGCGGTGATGATCTATCCGTCCGAAGGCTTCGATCCCGAAGCGGTGCTGCGTGCGGTCGCGGCGGAGCGTTGCACCGCGCTCTACGGCGTGCCGACGATGTTCATCGCGGTGCTCGCGCATCCCGAGTTCGACAAGTTCGATGTCTCCTCGCTGCGCACCGGCTGCATGGCGGGCGCGATCTGTCCCGAGCCGCTGATGCGGCAGGTGGTCGACCGGCTGAACATGCGCGACGTGACGATCGCCTATGGCATGACCGAAACCAGCCCGGTCAGTTTCCAGACCGCGCCCGATGACCCCTTCGAACGCCGTGTCGGCTCGATCGGCCGCGTCCAGCCGCACCTCGAATGCAAGATCGTGGATATCGAGGGTAATATCGTGCCTGTGGGCGAGCCCGGCGAACTTTGCACGCGCGGCTATTCGGTGATGATCGGCTATTGGGACGAACCGCAGCGTACGGCGGAATCGGTCGACGAGGACGGCTGGATGCACTCGGGCGATCTCGCGACGATCGATGCCGAGGGGTATGGCAATATCGTCGGTCGCCTCAAGGATATGGTGATCCGCGGCGGCGAGAATATCTACCCGCGCGAGGTCGAGGATTATCTCTATCGCCACCCCGCGGTCGAGGATGTCGCGGTCGTCGGCATCCCCGACGAGCGGATGGGCGAGGAGCTTTGCGCGTGGGTGCGGCTGAAGCCCGGCGCGAGCGCCGATGCCGAAGCGATCCGCGAATTCTGCCGCGGCCAGATCGCCCACTATAAAGTCCCGCGCTACGTGCGTATCGTCGGTGAATTCCCCACGACGGTGACGGGGAAAGTTCAGAAATATCTGATCAGAGAAGCGATGGTCGCCGATCTCGAAAAGGAAGAAGCAAAATGAAAACTGCCATGTTTGTTGCAGCGCTGATGGCCGCCGCTCCCGCTTCCGCCCAGGACACCGCCGCGCCGGCACCCGCACAGCCCGCACCGGCGGCCGACGCTGCGCCGGCAAGCGATGCGAAGTTCAATCTCGACACCCCGCTGCAGGACATCGTTGCCGATGAAAAGGGGAAGGCGGTGATCGAAAAGCATTTCCCCGGCATGATCGCGCTTCCCGAATATGAGATGTTCAAGGCGATCAGCCTGACGCAGCTCCAGCCCTATTCGAACGGCAAGATCACTGACGAGATGCTGGCCGCGACGGCCAAGGATCTGGCGGAGATCAAGTAATGAAGAGCCGGACGGCCTATCTGGCGGCAAGCATGCTGTCCTCCATGGTAGCCCTGTCCGGCGCCCAGGCCCAGGAAATGATCTACAAGGACAAAGCGGCGCCGATCGAGGCGCGGGTCGACGACCTGATGGGGCGGCTGACGCTCGACGAGAAGATCCTGCTGCTCGCGGGCGAAAGCTCGATGACGCTGAACGCGATCGAACGGCTTGGCATCCCGTCGATCCGCATGACCGACGGGCCGACAGGCGTGCGCTCGCCCGAGGGCAAGCCTGCGACCGTCTTTCCTGTCGGCGTCGCGATGGCGGCGACGTGGAACCCGGATCTCGCAGCCGAGGTCGGCGCGGCGATCGGCAAGGAAACGCTCGCGCACGGCGCCGACGTGCTGCTTGCGCCGACGGTCAATATCGTCCGCACCCCCCGCTGGGGCCGGAATTTCGAAACCTATTCGGAAGACCCTTATCTGGCGGGCCAGATCGGACTCGGCTATGTGAAGGGCGCGCAGGGGGGCGGCATCGGTGTCTCGCTCAAGCATTTCGCAGCGAACAATCAGGAAACCAACCGCTTCATCGTCGACTCCGTGGTCGATCCGCGCACGCTGCGCGAAATCTATCTTCCGGCGTTCGAAACGGTGATCAAGGAGGGTGACCCCTGGTCGGTAATGGCGTCGTACAACAAGATCAACGGCACGCATGCGGCCGAGAACCGCTGGCTGCTCACCGACCTGCTCAAGGGTGAATGGGGTTACAAGGGGTTCGTCGTGTCCGACTGGGGCGCGGTCCATTCGACCGCGACGACGGTCAACGCCGGCATGGATCTCGAAATGCCGGGGCCGCCGAACCATTTCGGGCCCAAGCTCAGGAAAGCGGTCGACGAAGGCAAGGTTACGATGGCGCAGATCGACGATAATGCCCGCCGCATGGTGCGGCTGATCGTGCGCAGCGGCGCGATCGAACGCGGCGTCGCGCGTCCGGTCGCCGACGAAATGCCGCGCAACGCCGCGCTCGCGCAGAGCGCAGCCGAGGAAGCGATCGTGTTGCTCAAGAACAGCGGCGTCCTGCCGCTCCCGTCGTCGATCAAGTCGCTCGCGGTGATCGGCCCCAACGCTGATGTCGTGCGTATCCAGGGCGGCGGCAGCTCGGCGGTGGTGCCGTTCGAGACGAGCACGCCGCTTGCCGCGCTCAAGGCGGCGTTGCCGGGGGTGAAGATCGTTTATGCGCGCGGCGTCGACAATGAGGAGACGCCGCCGGGCGCCAATCCGAAACTGTTCAGCCCGGGGGCCGATCGCGGCGTGACCGGCCTCGCCGCCACCTACTACGCCAATGCCGATATGAGCGGCGAGCCGGTGAAGCGCGAAACCGCAAAGAGCTTCCTCAAGCGGATCAGCGGCAATATCGCCGGACCGCAGGTCACCGGCTATTCGGCGTTTCGCTGGGAGGGGCTGTTCTGGCCCGACAAGAGCGGCACCTATGATTTCAGCACGCGCGGCACGGGCAATGCGACGATCACGCTCGACGGCAAGACCGTGCTGTCGAAGGAAAGCGCGTCGAAGCCCGATATCCGCGATGTGCTCGGTTTTCCGATCCCGCGGCGCACCGTGTCGGTCGAACTCGAGGCGGGGCGCAGCTACCCGATCCGGCTCGACTATGTGAACGGTCAGACGCCGTACGAATATCTGAGCTTCGGCATTCGGGAGCCGTTGCCGTCATTCGAAGAGGCGGTCGCGGCAGCGCGTGGCGCCGACGCTGCGGTCGTGTTCGTCGGGTCGTCTTCAACGACCGAGGGCGAGGGGTACGATCGCACCTCGCTCGACCTGCCGGGCGACCAGAACAAGCTCGTCGAGGCGGTCATTGCCGCCAATCCGAAGACCGCGATCGTCGTGAACGCGGGCGCGGCGATGACGATGCCCTGGACCGACAAGGCACCCGCGATCGTCGACATGTGGCTGCCCGGCGAAGGCGGCGCCGCTGCGCTCGCCAACATACTGACCGGCAAGGTCAACCCGTCTGGCAAGCTTCCGGTGACCTTCCCGGCGCGGACCGAGGACGACACGGTCAACCTCAAGGGTGCCAGGACGCCCTATTCCGAAGGATTGCTGGTCGGCTACCGCGGCTATGTCGCGAAAGGCGTGAAACCGCTTTTCGCCTTCGGTCACGGCCTCAGCTACACGCATTTCGCCTATTCGGCGCTGTCGGCGCCCGCGCGGATCCGGGCCGATGACGCCGTTGCGGCGAAGATAACGCTCCGCAACGAGGGCAGGCGAGCGGGCAAGGAGGTCGTGCAGCTTTACGTCGCTGCCGTGACCCCCGGCGAGGGCGACGCTCCGGTCGCACTGCGCGGTTTTGCCAAGGTCGATCTCGCGCCCGGTGCGCGCCGGACGGTATCGGTAACGCTCGATCCGCGGGCCTTTTCCCGCTTCGATGCCGAACAAGGGAAGTGGCGCGTCGTCCCGGGCCGCTACCGGATTCTCGCCGGATCCTCGTCGGCCGATATTCGCCAACAGCGCGAGATCGAGGTGATGGCGGAATGAGCGATGGTGCCGGCTACAGGATTCGAACCCGTGGCCCCCTGATTACAAATCAGGTGCTCTACCAACTGAGCTAAGCCGGCCCTTGGCGCCCCTTAGCATTTTTCAGCCGGATGGAAATATCCGGCGACAGGAAAATGCACCGGATGACAGATTTCAAACGATGCCGAAGGTCCAGCCTTCGGTTTTCGCGAGGGAGTCGGTGAGCGGCGCTGGCGACCAGGCCGCGCTACCGTCGGCGACGGCGCGCAACCATGCCGCGGCGAGCAGCGCATCGCTCGCATGATCGCTTACCGGTCCGGTCATGCCCGCTGGCGGCGAGCCCAGAGCCGCCAGCGCTCTGTCGAGCAGCGCGCCGTCGCGTATCTTGCTCCGCCCCGGCGGCAGGCCCGCCGCCCGCGCCGCGAGGCTGGTATAGATTTCAACGAGGACCGGGCCCGATGCGGGCAAGGGATCGAGCGGCCATAGCGGCATGCGGCGATGCAGGCGGTGGAGCAGCCGCATGCCCGACAGGCTGGCCTTGCCGACCTGCGCCGCGCCGACGAGGTTGAAATTGCTGACGCTGGCGGCCTGCCTCGTCGCGCGTTGATATTGTTCGACGATTCGCAAGCGTCCGGCGCCGGTTTCGAACAGGTCGCCGACCGAGCCGGGCTGGCGGAAATGCCGCCGCGCTTCTGTATGGGTCAGAAATCCCGTCGCCTCATAATGCGGATCGTCCCCGGCCAGCCGTTCGACGAGCGCCCACAGCGCCGCCATGTCGGGCGGGCTGTCGCTCCACTCCGGAAAATAGGCGTCACGGTCGGTGAAGGCAAAGGCCGCCGAAAAGTCGAAGCCGATCAGCATGTCTTCGCCCGCGGCCGCTACGCCTTCCAGCCAGGACAGCATTTCGGCGCGCGACCAGACATGTCCCGGCCGCACCAACGCCGGTGCCGCCGCCCCGCTCGCGACCGCCAGCGCAATCCCGCGCTGTCGTTCGCCGCGGGCGCCCGACCAGTCGAGGGCGGCGAAATGGGTGAAGCGACGCATCGATGCGCCTTAGCGCATGCATGTCGTCTTGCACAAAGCCTTGCTCCGCCCCACATGCAACCCATGCTGATCGAAACCGAATCGACGCCCAATCCCGCGACGCTCAAATTCCTGCCCGGCCGGGCGGTGATGGAGACGGGAACCCGCGACTTTGCCAGCCCCGAAGAGGCAGAGGCATCGCCACTCGCCAGTGCGCTTTTCTCGCTCGGCGACGTGACGGGCGTCTTTTTCGGACGCGAATTCGTGTCGGTGACGATCGCGCCCGGCGCCGAATGGGCCGATGTGAAGCCCGACGTGCTCGGCATCGTGATGGATCATTTCCTCGCCGACGTACCGCTGTTCAACGCTGCGAGCGCGGGCTTTTCGGTTCCCGCCGAGGATGAGGGCTTCGCCGACGACCCCGCCGACGCCGATATCGTCGAGCAGATCAAGGAACTGATCGAAACGCGGGTGCGCCCCGCGGTCGCCAACGACGGCGGCGACATCGTCTATCGGGGTTTCGACAAGGGCAATGTGTATCTGAAGATGCAGGGCGCCTGCGCCGGTTGCCCCTCCTCGACCGCGACCTTGAAGAATGGCATCGAGTCCCTCTTGAAACATTATGTTCCCGAGGTAACGGCAGTTCACGCCGTCTGACCAGTCCAATTCAGGAGATGCCCCATGAGCGAGCCGCTTTCCGACAGCGCTCTCGACCAGCTGTTTCGTACCGCGCGCACCTATAACGGCTATCTCGACAAAGCCGTCTCCGAAGCCCAGCTCCAAGCGATCTGGGATCTGGTGAAATTCGGTCCGACCAGCGCGAACAGCCTGCCGGCAAGGATCGTCTGGTGCGTTTCGGACGAGGCGAAGGCAAAGCTCGCGGCGTTCGCGCTGCCCGCCAACGCCGAAAAGATCCTCGCGGCACCGGTCACCGCGATCATCGCGGCCGACAACCAGTTCTTCGAACATCTTCCCGAACTGTTCCCGCACACCGATGCGCGCAGTTGGTTCGTCGGCAACGACGCGCTCGCCGCGACGACGGCTTTCCGCAATTCGAGCCTGCAGGGCGCCTATTTCATCCTCGCCGCGCGCGCGCTCGGTCTCGATACCGGGCCGATGTCGGGCTTCAACAACGCCGCGGTCGATGAGGCTTTCTTTGCCGACCAGCCGCATGTGAAGAGCAATTTCATCTCCACCCTCGGCTATGGTGACCCGGCGACGATCTTCGAGCGCAGCCCGCGTCCCGACTTCGCCCGCTTCAACCGTATCGCCTGAGCGAACCGTCACTCATATGCGGCATCTGGTGATCGATTCGGCGAGCGAAGCCTGTTCGGTGGCGTTGCTTGATGCCGGTGCAATCGTCGATTATCGCCACGAGGTCATCGGACGCGGGCACGCCGAACGCCTCGTTCCGCTGATCGCCGAACTCGCGGACGGAGGCCGTGCCGATCTGATCGTCGCGGGATGCGGCCCCGGCAGCTTTGCGGGCGTGCGCATCGGTGTCGCCGCGGCGCGCGCGCTGGCGCTTGGCTGGCAGGTACCGGTCCATGGCTTTTCGACGCTTGCCCTCGTGGCCGCGACCCTGGCCGACGAGATCGCGGCCGCGAACGGTGCGCTGGTCGTGATGGAGGGCGGCCACGGCCAATGGTTCGTCCAGCCCTTCGCCGCCGACCTGACACCACGCGGAGATGTGCGCTCGCTCCTGCCCGATGACGCGGTCGGGCTCGCCGACGATCTGGTGGTCGGCAATCGCGCGGAGCCCTTTGTTGCGCGTCGCGGTTCGGGGCGCGCGATCGCGACATTGCCCGATGCGCGCGCCTTCGGGCGGCTGCCGCCTTCGGCGCTGATCGATCGGCCGGCGCCGATCTATGGCCGCGCGCCCGACGCCAGGCCGATGGCGCCGACATGACGGGCGAGATCCGCCTTGCCACCGCCCGCGTGTCCGATCTTGCCGCGGTGATGCGCGTCATGGATGCCGCTTTCGACCCCGCTTATGGGGAGGCGTGGAGCGGCGCGCAGCTTCTGACCCTGTTCGCGCTCCCGTCGGCACGCGTTTGTCTGGCGTGGGATGGCGACGAAGCCTGTGGCTTTTCGGCGGCGCGGATCGCTGGTCCCGAAAGCGAATTGCTGCTGCTTGCGGTCGATCCGCAATTTCGCGGCCGCGGTATTGGCGCATTACTGATCGATGACTGGCGTGTCTGGGCCGGCGGTCAGGGCGCCGAAGACTATTTCCTCGAAATGCGCGCCGACAACGACGCGATTCATTTATACGAGCGCGCGGGTTTCGCTGAGTGCGGCCGACGTTCGGCCTACTATCGCGGCAGCGATGGCGTGGTTCGCGATGCGATTACGATGCGGCAATCGGATACTACGTAGAATCGCCTCTGATCGGTCATTGCAGAATTGCATCCAGAGTGGCAGAAATCGCCCCGGCGAAAGAAAAAATCCAATATTTGCCATTCCTTCTTCTGGGTAATATATATCAAGGAATAGTCTCATGTCCGATCAAGCCGATACCAACGAGATGCTTGTTACGCTGACGGCCGACATCGTTGCTGCCCATGTCAGCAATAACAGCGTCGCCATTTCAGACCTCTCCATTTTGATCAATAATGTGCACGCCGCCTTGTCGGGCCTCGGTACCGAACCGGTCGTCGAGGAAAAGCTGGTGCCGGCGGTGTCGATCCGCACCTCCGTCAAGCCCGACTATATTGTCTGCCTTGAGGACGGCAAAAAGCTGAAGATGCTGCGCCGCCACCTGATGACGCATTATGGCATGACCCCCGACGACTATCGCGCGAAATGGGGTCTTCCCGCCGACTATCCGATGGTCGCGCCCAACTATGCCGAAAAGCGCCGCGCGCTGGCGAAGGAAATCGGCCTCGGCACCAAGGGCCGTGGCGGCGGGCGCAAGCGCAAGGCCAAGGCCTGACCCGTGCGATAAATCGCTCCATCGGGAGCAGGGAAGGGCGGCGTCGTAGGGGTGCCGCCCTTGTCCTATCTGCAGGGCATGCTTATACAGTTTGAAGAACAGAAATCCGACTGCATCTTGCAGGAAAGGCCCGCATGTCCGGTAATATCGATCTTGAAGCCCTGTGCCACGAAAAGGGGCTGCGCATCACCGAGCAGCGTCGCATCATCGCGCGCGTCATTTCGGATTCGGAGGATCATCCCGACGTCGAGACGCTCTATGAACGCGCGTCGAAGCTCGACAGCGGCATTTCGATCGCCACCGTCTATCGCACCGTGCGTCTTTTCGAAGAGGCGGGGATTCTCGATCGCCACGATTTCGGCGACGGCCGCTCGCGCTATGAAGCCGCACCCGAGGCGCATCACGACCACTTGATCGACGTCGAAACGGGCAAGGTGATCGAATTCGTCGATCCCGAACTCGAAGCGTTGCAGAAGGTGATCGCCGAACGGCTGGGCTTCCGCCTCGTCGACCACCGCATGGAGCTTTATGGTGTCGCCATCGATCGCAAGCGCGACTGATCGCAGTTCGATTACCTGGCGGACGGCCGCCCGTCTCGCCCTGATGGTGCTGACGCTTCTTTTCCTGATCGTCCCGCATCTCCTTTACCGCGCGGTCGGCCGTCCGTCGCCGATGGTCATGGCTTTCCTCAACGCCGTAGGCTGGATTGCGGGCCTCCGCGTCCGCACGACGGGGACGCGGCTTCGGCGCAATGTGCTCTTCGTGTCGAACCATGTCAGTTGGCTCGACATACTTGCCTTGGGCGGTGCGGCGCGCTCGGCCTTTGTGTCGAAGGCCGAAGTCGGCACCACCCCGTTCGTCGGCTGGCTCGCCGACCAGAATCACACCGTCTATGTTCAGCGCGAAGCGCGGCGCGAGATCCACAATCAGGCGAACGACCTCCGCAACGCGCTTGCGCGCGGTCGCCCTGTGACGCTGTTCCCCGAAGGAACAACCGGTCCCGGCGACGGCTTGCTGCCTTTCCGCGCCTCGCTGTTTCAGGCGGTGATCCCGACGCCCCCGAACCTTCGCGTCCAGCCCGTCTTCCTCGATTATGGCGCCGAGGCGAACGACATCGCGTGGCTCGATCCCGAATCCGGGCTCGACAATTTCAAGCGGCTGCTCGCGCGCAAGCGTCCGATCCATCTGACGATCAATTATCTCGACCCGCTGCCCGATGTTGTCGAAGGCGACCGCAAGCTGCTCGCCGAGGCGGCGCGCGCCGCGATTGCGGCGGAAATCGCGCGGTCTTCCGCCGGCGCGCCGCATCGCCTATAGCGCGCCGATGAAATCCGACTCTCCCCAAAATCCTCCGAAGACCTTCCACGTCAAATCCTTCGGCTGCCAGATGAATGTCTATGACGGCGAGCGCATGGCCGAGATGCTCGGCGCGCAAGGCTATGTCGCGGCGGCGGATGGCGCGGACGCCGATCTTGTCGTGCTCAACACCTGCCACATCCGCGAAAAGGCGGCCGAGAAAGTCTATTCTGATATCGGCCGGCTGAAGCGCGAGGACGGCAGCACGCCGACCATCGCCGTTGCGGGTTGCGTCGCGCAGGCCGAAGGCGCCGAGATTGCGCGCCGGGCACCGTCGGTCGATGTCGTCGTCGGCCCGCAGGCCTATCATCGCTTGCCCGACCTGATCGCGCGCGCCGAGAAGGGCGAGAAGGCGATCGATCTCGACATGCCGCTCGAGAGCAAGTTCGGCGCGCTGCCCAAGCGTGCGGGCGGCCAGCGTCCGACCGCTTTCCTGACCGTGCAGGAAGGCTGCGACAAATTCTGCACCTATTGCGTCGTCCCGTATACGCGCGGGGCAGAGATCAGCCGGCCTTTCGCCGACCTGATCGCCGAGGCGCGCTCGCTGGTCGCAGGCGGGGTGCGGGAAATCACCCTGCTCGGCCAGAACGTCAATGCGTGGGTTGGCGAGGACGACAAGGGCCGGACGATCGGGCTCGACGGCCTGATCCGCGAACTCGCGAAAGAGGATGGGCTCGAACGCATTCGTTACACGACCAGCCACCCGAACGACATGACCGACGGGCTGATCGCGGCGCATGGCGAGGTCGAAAAGCTCATGCCTTTCCTCCACCTGCCGGTGCAGGCGGGCAGCGACCGCATCCTTGCCGCGATGAACCGCAGCCACAGCGTTGACAGTTATCTGAAGGTCATCGAGCGCGTCCGCGCCGCACGTCCCGATATCGCGATCTCGGGGGACTTCATCGTCGGCTTCCCCGGCGAAAGCGAAGAGGATTTTCGGGGAACGCTCGATATCGTCCGCGCGACCAATTATGCGATGGCGTACAGTTTCAAATATTCACGCCGCCCCGGCACGCCTGCGGCAACGATGATCGATCAGATCGGCGAAACTGAAATGAACGACCGCCTCCAGCGGCTGCAGGCACTGCTCAACAGGCAGCAGCAGGCATTCAACGAAGCGACCGTCGGTCGCACGACCCGCCTGCTCCTCGAGCGCAAGGGCAAGCATGATGGCCAGTTGATCGGCAAGTCGCCTTGGCTCCAGTCGGCTCATGTCATCGCGCCGGGGGTCCGGATCGGCGATATGATCGATGTCCGTATCGTTTCCGCCGGTGCCAACAGCGTCGGCGCCGAACTGCTGGTGGAAGAGGTCGCCTAGTGCCGCGGTGGAAGCTGTCTCCACGAAGACACACTCCGCCTCCTTCCGTCGCATTCCGAATCTGCAAGCGATGGACTCCCGTCCTCGCGGGAGTACAGTCATCATACCGATCGAAGGAGCCTTGCCCACGTGTCCAAACGCCCGCTGACCGCCTCCACTCCCGCCGAACCTGGCGACCGCGTCCGACTGACGGCGGAATTCGAGCGAACGCAGCTTTTGGGCATCCTCTTCGGCGAGTTCGACCGTAACCTCGTCGCGATCGAGAACCGCCTCGGCGTCTATATCTCGGCGCGCGGCAACCGCGTGCAGATCGAGGGCGAGGCCGAAGCCGCGGCGCGCGCGCGCGACGTGCTCACCGACCTTTATGACCGCATCGAAAAGGGGCAGGAGGTCGACGCCGGCATGGTCGACGGGGTGATCGCGATGTCGGCGCAGCCGACGCTCGCCGGCATCATCCGCCACGACACCGACGAAGCGCCGGCGGTGATGATCCGCACGCGCAAGAAAACGATCGTGCCGCGCGCCCCGTCGCAGGTTCCCTATATGCAGGCGCTCGCGCGCGACGACGTGATCTTCGCGCTCGGTCCCGCAGGCACCGGCAAAACCTATCTCGCGGTCGCGCAGGCGGTCGCGCAGCTTATCACCGGCAGCGTCCAGCGCCTGATCCTGTCGCGCCCCGCGGTCGAGGCGGGCGAGAAACTGGGCTTCCTGCCCGGCGACATGAAGGAAAAGGTCGACCCCTATCTGCGCCCGCTCTACGACGCGCTGCACGACTGCCTGCCTGCCGAACAGGTCGAGCGCCGTATCGCGAGCGGCGAGATCGAGATCGCGCCGCTTGCCTTCATGCGCGGGCGTACGCTCGCCGATGCCTTCATCATCCTCGACGAGGCGCAGAACACGACGATCCCGCAGATGAAGATGTTCCTGACGCGCTTCGGCATGAACAGCCGCATGGTCATCTGCGGCGACCCCAAGCAGGTCGACCTGCCGGTGCCCGCGACCTCGGGTCTCGCCGACGCGGTCGCGCGGCTTGAGGGACTCGAAGGCATCAACGTCAGCCGCTTCACCAGCGCCGACGTCGTCCGCCATCCGATCGTTGGCCGGATCGTTGAGGCCTACGAAGGACCGGGATCCTAGGCTTCCGCCCAAATCCGTCATTGCGCGCGTAGCGAAGCAATCCAGGGCGACCCGTTGCGCTCTGAATTGCTTCGCTACGCGCGCAATGACAAAAACCTCCCCCTTTTTTACGCGAACGATTCTCAATAGCATATTGACCCCCTGATTTTGCGCGCCTAGAGCGACGCTATTGCGAGTTAGTCGCAAAATAATCAGGGGAAGCAAATTGAATAGCCATCGTTCGTCGTCGACCATCCGCCTCGCCGCAGGCAGCGCGCTGGGCCTCGCGCTCGCCGTGACTGTCGCGCCGGCCTTCGCGCAGGACAATGACGGTGAATATTGGGTCCAGCGCAAGAACCAGATTGTCGTCACCGCGACGCGAACTGCGGTGAAGGCCGAGGACGTTCCTGTCACCGTCACCGTCAAGACCGGCGAGCAGATCGCCGACGAACTCGTCACCGACATCCGCGACCTTGTCCGCTTCGAACCCGGCGTCAGCGTCCAGCGCCAGCCCGCGCGCTTCGGCGCCGCGCTCGGCGCGACCGGCCGCGCGGGCAACGACAGCTTCAATATCCGCGGCATCGGCGGCAACCGCGTGCTGATCCAGATCGACGGCGTGCGCGTTCCCGATGGCTTCAGCTTCGGTGCGCAGGCATCGGGTCGCGGCGACTATGTCGACCTCGGCCTCGTCAAGTCGGTCGAGATCCTGCGCGGTCCTTCGTCGGCGCTTTATGGCAGCGACGGCCTCGCCGGCGCGGTCAGCTTCATCACCTCCGATCCTGTCGATTTCCTCGAATCCGGCAAGAATCTCGGCGGTCTCCTCCGCGCCGGCTACAGCAGCGCGGACGAGGAATTCAGCGAAACCGCGATCCTTGCTGGCCGCAGCGGCGACTGGTCGGTGATGGCCGCCTATACGCGCCGCGATTACAAGGAACTCGAAAATCAGGGCAGCCTCGGCACCGCGAACGGCATCGGCCCATCGCGGACGCTTGCCAATCCACAGGACGGCCGCTCGGATGCCGCCCTTGCGCGCATCGTCTATGATCCTGCAAACGGCCACAAGCTCCGCCTGACCGGCGAATATCTCGACACCCGCCTCTACACCAACGGCCTCAGCGGCCTCGGGCCGAACGGTCTTGGTGCGACCGTGGATCGCCTCGAAGGCTTCGACACCGGTGAACGCAAGCGCGTGTCGCTCGACTGGAGCTGGGAAGGCGAGGGGGCGATCGATTTCGCGCGCGTCGCGCTCTATTGGCAGGACGGCGAAGACCGGCAATATACCGAGGAAGACCGCTCGCCGTCGGTGGATCGCACGCGTCTCAACACCTTCGAAAACCGAGTCTTCGGTGCCTCGGCCGATGCGCGCGCCGATTTTGCCACGGGCGCGATCACCCATCGCCTCGTCTTCGGCGGCGATATCAGCAAGACGCGTCAGCGCGGGTTGCGCGGCGGCACCATACCGCCCGCTGGCGAGACCTATCCGACGCGCGCCTTCCCGAGCACGGACTTCACCCGCGCCGGCCTGTTCGTCGGCGACGAGATCGCGGTCGCCGACGGTCGCCTGCTGCTTTACCCGGCGCTGCGCTTCGACTGGTTCGACCTGTCGCCCGATAACGACCCGCTGCTGCCGAGCTTCCAGGGCGCGAAGCAGGACGGTTCGCGCGTGTCGCCCAAGTTCGGCGCGGTGTGGAAAGTGACCGACGAAGTGCGCCTGTTCGCCAACTATGCAACCGGCTTCAAGGCGCCCGAACCGGGGCAGGTGAACCAGTTCTTCGAGAATCTGACGTCGCCCTTCTTCTCGTATCGGACGCTCCCCAATCCGGACCTCGGTCCCGAGCGCAGCGAGAGCTTCGAAGGCGGCGTGCGCTTCTCCAACGACGCGATCAGCCTGGACGTCACGGCCTTCTCGGCGCGCTACAAGGATTTCATCAGCCAGGAAGAGGTCGGCGGCAGCGGCTCGAGTGCCGACCCCATTCTCTATCAATTCGTGAATCTCGATCGCGTCCGGGTCAAAGGGGCCGAGGCGCGGTTCGAGGGGCGAGCGTCGTCCGGCCTGTATACGACGCTCGCCCTATCCTATGCGAAGGGCGACGTGATCGATCCCCACGGCGTGCGCTCGCCGCTGGAATCGATCGATCCGCTCAAGGTGGTCGCTGGCATCGGTTATCGCGAGCGCGAAGGGCGCTTCGGCGGCCAGTTCGTCATGACGCACGCCGGCCGCAAGGAAGCATCGCGCACGACGGGGCTCTGCACGCCCGAATGCTTCCGTCCCGACAGCTTCACCATTCTCGATGCGACCGCCTTCGTGCGCGTGCTGGACTCGCTGACGCTCCGCGCCGGCGTCTTCAATATCCTCGACAAGAAATACAGCTGGTGGAGCGACGTGCGTGGTCTCGCGATGGCGGGCACGGCTGCAGCGCCCACGGTCCCGGCAAGCGTCGACGCATATACCCAGCCCGGCCGCAACGCGAGCGTGTCGCTGAGCTTCCGCTTCTGATCAAAACCGAAGGACTGCATTGATGAAACCCTACCGCAAGATCGCCGCCGCGCTGCTGTTGCTCACCGCCGCGCTGCCCGTCGTCGCCTCGGCCCACCCGCCGATCGCCGCCGAGGCCGCCGCAGCCAATTTCGAACGGGATCGCGCCGACATCCTCACTATGGCGGGCAATTACCGCGTCAGCTTCAACATGCAGGAATCGACGCGCTGGGACCCGACCTACGACGTGCTCGAGCCCAAGCGTTCGGGCGGCAACGAGGTCGTGCGCGTGATCGAGGATACCGGCCGCAAGATCAGCTTGCAGCACATGCTCGTGATCACTGGCGACGACGACAAGAGCATGATCATCAAGCATTGGCGGCAGGATTGGGAATATGAACCTGCCAAGGTTCTGGTCTATTCCGACCGCAACGCCTGGACGTGGGAAGATGTGCCCGAGCGCATGCGCACCGGTCGCTGGTCACAGACGGTGTATCAGGTCGACGACAGCCCGCGCTACGGTGGCTGGGGCCAGTTCGAAACGCAGGGCGGCGTCCGCCGCTGGCGCTCGAACTGGACGTGGCGCCCCCTCGCGCGCCGCGATGCGGTCCGCAATCCGGTGTACGACCGTTACCTCTCGATCAACCGTCACCAGCCCTCGCCCGACGGCTGGGTCCACTGGCAGGACAACACGAAGATGGGGATGAAGGACCGCAAGCTGGTGCCGGTCGTCCAGGAATATGTCCTCAACACCTATATCAAATACGATCAGTATGACGTGAAGGCGGCCGACGATTATTGGGCCGCGACGAGGGACTATTGGGCCGCCGTGCGCGCCGAATGGGACCGCGTCGCGCAGGCCAAGGGCGGCATCGCGATCGACGAAAAGGCCGACACCGGCACCGTGATCAGCGGCCGCCTGCTCGAAATCGCCGACGAGGTTCAGGAAAAGAAGCTGACCACTGCGAAAGCCGTTACCGAGGCCAAGAAGCTGATCGAGATGAACACGCGGAAGCCGTGAAGACCTTCACCGTGTGAAGCCCGCACCTGGGGACGGTCCGCAAGGGCCGCCGCCCGTTTTTTGCGCTGCGCTGCTTGGTGTCGCGAGCCGAACTGCTGAAGCAATCAGCCGTCATCCTTCGTCGATCTGAAAATTGCATCCGGTTTGTGACCTCGGCACAATTCGTAATCGGATGCGTTGAAAGGCTGAAATCGTGATGGCCAGCCGGGCAGGCACTCGAAATTAGCCTCGTCCGGTCCAGCAGCGATTGCGAGAGAAAGCGCGTGAATACGTGCTTCCCCGATCAGGCAATTGATTTCGCCTTCAGACGTAGAATCTAAAGGGACTAGCGAAGAACCCGCATAGTCTGGCAGCGCGCTGATCGTCGTGAACTCATCGATCCCGCAATGCCGGATCAATTTGACACTCACCGGTCCGTCTTCGGCCTTGTAATCCGGCCCGAGAATATGATCGAAATTATCGTCCGCAATTCGCAAATACAGGCGCTCAGGCTCCTTCCCGAACCACATAGTTGCGACGGCTACGCTTGAAAGAGCCATAACGACGCCAATGAGCGCGCCGAGAAGGGGCCGTCCCACCCCTATTTCTTTGCCCCATCGACGCTCCAAATCCCCGCGCCGCGTGTCGCGATGAACAGGAAGATGAAGCAATAGAGCGCGATCGTCTCGCCGCCGTTGATGATCGGGTACAGCCCCTTGCTGCCGTGCATCATCCAATAGCCTACCGCCGCCATGCCGCTGGCGACGAAGGCCGCGGGGCGCGTGAACAGGCCGAGGACGATCAGGGCGCCGGCAACGAGTTCGATGATCCCTGCGGCATGGAGCATCGGGTTCAGCGGCATCGGGAAGGCGACCGGGAAACTGAAGAATTTCTGCACGCCATGCGCGAGGAACAGCAGCCCCGCGACGACGCGCAACAGCGCATAGGCCTGTTCGCCGAAACCACCCAGAAACTTCATCGCCGTTCCCCTTCTGACCAAAGACGGCGGGATGCTAATGCAGCTTGGCGGGGCCGCAAAGCGCATTGTCGGAAACCATGCGTTTCCAAAGCTTTGGGTGTGGAGCCGCAAAATGAATGGCCGCCCCACGCAAATTTTTCGCGAACGATGTCACATCGGGCGCGCCTGTCTCGTCATGTCAGTACACCCCCGTGAAGGAGACACGATATGTCCAAGGTTACCGACCCCTATGCCGCCGCCCCGCAGGTGATGAAGCAGTGGATGGCGGCTTCGATCGCCGCGCAGAACAGCCTCGAGCCGAGCCTGATCGAACTGGTGAAGATCCGCTCGTCGATCCTCAACGGCTGCGCCAACTGTATCAACATGCACACGGTCGAGGCCCGCGCGAAGGGCGAGAGCGAACAGCGCATCTACCTGCTCGCGGCGTGGCGTGAAGCTCCGGTCTTCACTGATCGCGAACGCGCTGCGCTGGCGTGGACCGACGCCTTGACCACGCTGTCCGGAGGGCACACACAGAAGGATGCCAAAGACGCGCTCGAAGCGCATTTCACGCCGGAGGAACAGGTGAACCTGACCGTGATGATCAATGTGATCAATGGCTGGAACCGGATCGCGGTCGGCTTCGGCCTCTGGTACGAAAACGGCGTTCCCAAGGCAGCCTGATGACGCCCGAAAGCATCCGGAGCGCGGTCGATGCGGCGGAGGCCGCGGCGAGTTTCGACCCGCTGCGTCCGCTGCTCACCCGCGTCGCCTATCGCATGCTCGGCTCGGTCGCCGATGCCGAGGATGTGGTGCAGGATGCCTATATCCGCTGGCTCGGCACCGACCGCAGTGCGGTGCGCGAGCCCGCGGCCTTCCTTCGCCGCACCGTGACGCGGCTCTGCCTCGACCAGATCAAGTTGGCGCGCAACACGCGCGAGACCTATATCGGCCCCTGGCTGCCCGATCCGCTGGTCGAGGAAGAGGAAGACGACGACGTCACCCTGCCGCTGATGCTCGCACTCGAACGGCTGTCGCCCCTCGAACGCGCCGCGTTTCTGCTTCACGATGTCTTCGGCGTCGGGTTCGAGGAAGTCGCGAAGACGATCGATCGCGACCCTGCCGCGACGCGCCAGCTCGCGGCGCGCGCGCGTACCCATGTCCGCGACGCGCGGCCGCGCTACAAGCTCGAGAAGGAGCAGGGGCTGGAAATCGCCAATGCGTTTTTCGAGGCATCGCGGAGCGGCGACATGGGCGCACTCGGCGCGCTGCTCGCCGCCGATGTCGGCATGTGGGCCGACGGCGGCGGCAAGCGCCCCGCCGCGACGGGGCCGATTCTCGGCCACGACATCGTGCTGAAACTGCATCGCAGCCTTGCGGTGCTGTTCGGAAAATATGGCTCGACGCTTGTCCACACCGGCATGATCAACGGTTTGCCGGGCTTCGTCACGCGTGAGGCCGACGGCGAGCTGCAGACGACGGCGCTCGATATCGAGGACGGACGGATCACCGGAATCTATGTAATGCGCAATCCCGACAAGCTCAGGCATGTGCATTGATCGGAATTTCCTGGATATATAGCTGAATTATCTTCTGAAATATTACCCGATATAATCAATTTTCTGCGCGAAGTTTTTCGTGATACGGTCGGCTGTTGTTTCGAGTTCACCTTCGGGGAAAAGGGGAATTTGTGATGGACCAGCCGTTCAGACTCGCCGTGATCGTTGCTGCCGGTTTTTCGCTCACCAGCTTTACGCCGCTACCCGGCTTTTCCGTCGCCGCGCTCGACGCGCTCGACCCCAGCCGGCTGGCGGGCCTCGCCTGCGGCGTGCGCCGTGCCGGTTCGACCCTCGCCAACGACCTGTTCATCGCTTCGGCGATGGCCGCGCCGGCGAGCGAGGGGCGGTCGATTCCGCTT
This sequence comes from Sphingopyxis sp., assembly GCF_016463645.1. GTDB lineage: Bacteria > Pseudomonadota > Alphaproteobacteria > Sphingomonadales > Sphingomonadaceae > Sphingopyxis. Next base: position 40,346 of record NZ_JAEMQX010000018.1, read on the forward strand.
TTCCCGGACCTCGCATCGTCGCCCTTTCCGGTATCGGCACGCGATGTGCTGGCGAAACGCTATTTCAGCCAAGGCCTGCTGCTGACCTATGGCTTCAACCACGCCGGCGCGGTCCGCTCGTTTCGTGAGGCACAGCGCCGCGATCCGGACTGCGCGGCGTGCTGGTGGGGCGAGGCCGTGGCACTCGGGCCGAACATCAACGCCCCGATGGACGATCGCGACCATGCGGCGGCGCTCGACGCGATGGATCGCGCGATGGCGCTGCGCGCCGGCGCGACGCCGATGGAGCGCGCGCTGATCGAGGCGGTCGCGCAGCGCTATTCGCGCGACCCGGCGGCGGATCGCGCTGCACTCGACGCCGCCTATGCCGACGCGATGCTCGATGTCGCGCGCCGCTTTCCGGGCGACGACGATGTGGCGGTACTCGCGGCCGAAGCGGCGATGGACACGAGTCCGTGGAATTATTGGGAGACCGACAAGCGCACGCCGGTGGGGCGCAGCGGCGAGGCGGTTCGGCTCATCGAGGTCGTGCTCGGCCGCAACCCGGACCATGTCCAGGCGAACCATCTTTACATCCACCTCATGGAATCGGCCGATCCCGAGCGCGCCGAGGCCGCAGCGGACCGGCTCGCGAGTCCGCGCGCGCCGAGCGCGGCGCACCTCGTCCACATGCCTGGCCATATCTACCAACTGCGTGGACGCCACGCCGATTCTATCCGCGTGAACATTGCCGCGGCGCGTGCGGACGAGGTTTTCATTCGCGATGCGGGCGACAACAGCCTCGTGCGCTACGGCTATTATCCGCACAATATCCATTTCATCGTGACCTCGGCGCAGATGGCGGGCGACATGCCGACCGCCGTCCGCGAAGCGCAGCGTCTCCGGACCGTGCTCGACCCGGCTACCTCGTCGCGGATCGCGTGGATACAGGCGATCGACGCCGCGCCCTTTCTCGCGATGGCGCAATTTGCCGAACCAAAGGCGATCCTCGCCATGCCCGCGCCCGACGCGCGGCTCGCCTATCCGACCGCGATGCGCCACTATGCCCGCGCCATCGCCTATGCGCAGCAGCGCAACCGGGCGGGTTTCGACCGCGAAATGGCGGCAATGGAGACGATCCGCGGTTCCGACGCGATGAAGGCGATGATCGATCAGGGGGTTCCTGCGGCGGACCTCGTGCTGCTGGCCGAGCAGGTCGCGCGCGGCCGCCTTGCTTTTGCACGCGGCCGCCATGAGGAAGCGATCGGCTTCTATCGCAAGGCGATCGAGATCGAAGGGGGGCTTCCCTATCAGGAGCCGACCTATTGGTATTATCCGGTCAAGCAGTCGCTCGGCGCCGCGCTTTTTCAGGCAAAGCGTTACGGTGAGGCGAGCGAGGCCTTCCGCGGAGCTCTGGCGCAGGCGCCGAATAACGGCTGGGCGCTCTATGGGCTGAAGCGCAGCGAAGCCGCGCAGGGACACAAGCTCGAAGCCGCGGCGGCGGACCGGGCATTGGCGAAGGCGTGGCTCGGCGACCCACGCTGGCTGCGCATGGACCGACTATAGCCGGCCGATCCGAAATTTTCGCTGTCCTACGATGCTGCGCCGCGATAGCGTTGTGGCATGTGCATTTCGATGACCGTACCAGTCGCTTTAGTGCGATTTCAGAATGAAGTTTCCTGGTTTTTCGCCATTTCTTGTGGGCGCGATTTTTCGTGCTGAGCGTCGAGACCCATGAGGCCCATCCTTGGCCCGATGCGCTGGACTGGGAGATGCGCGCCGGAGAGGCCGCCGCCGCCGCGCTTGCGCTCACGCCCTTCGCGTCGCTCGCCGATGCTGCACCACTCGTCGAAATATCGGTGCGTCTGACCGACGATGCCGAGGTTCATGCACTCAACCGCGATTTTCGCGGCAAGGACAAGCCGACCAACGTCCTGTCGTTCCCGCAGGTCCAGGCCGATCTGCTCGAAAGCCTGGCAAACAGCGACGACGGCGAAATCCTGCTTGGCGACATCGTGCTCGCGCGGGAAACCTGCGCGCGCGAGGCGGAAGAGAAGGGGATTTCGGTCGTCGATCATGCGACGCACCTGATCGTCCACGGAACGCTGCATCTGGTCGGATACGACCATATGGACGATGTGTCGGCCGCCGCAATGGAGGCGATCGAGGTGAAAGCGCTTGCATCGCTGGGCATCGCCAATCCATATGCGGATCAGGATTAACAGGGAAAAGCCGACCATATGCCCGACGACCAGGGATCTTCGAACCGATCGGAAGAGGACAGTAGTACACCCGGACTATTGTCCGGGCTGAAGAAACTGTTGTTCGGTGGCGACAAGGAACCCTCGCTGCGCGAGCAGATCGAAGAGGTCATCGACGAGGCCGAAGAAGAGGGCGACGAGCGGCGCGGCAGCAACATCGTCGGCGACCTGTCGTCGATCGAGCGCAAGATGCTCCGCAACCTGCTCCACTTCGGCGAACAGACGGTCGACGATGTCGCGGTGCCGCGCGGCGAGATCATCGCGATCGCCGAAACCGCCAGCTTCGAGGATATTGTCGCGATCTTTGCGGACGCGGGACACAGCCGCCTGCCGGTCTATCGTGAAAGCCTCGACGAGGTCGTCGGCATGATCCACGTCAAGGATGTGTTCGCCGTACTTGCCGAAAACCGGGCCGCCCCGCCACTCATCGATCTCATTCGCCAGCCGCTTTACGTGCCCCAGTCGATGGGCGTACTCGACCTGCTCGCCGAAATGCGCGCGAAACGTACCCATCTCGCAATCGTCATCGACGAATATTCGGGCACCGAAGGCCTGCTGACGATCGAGGATCTGGTCGAGGAAATCGTCGGCGAGATCGAGGACGAGCATGACGACGAGCCCGAGCCGCTGATCGTCGCGGGCGATCATGGCTGCTGGGATGCCGACGCGCGCGCCGAACTCGACGACGTCGGCGAGGCGATCGACCCGCGGCTCGCCGAGGTCGAGGAAGACGTCGATACATTGGGCGGGCTCGCCGCGGTACTCGCGGGGCATGTTCCCGAGGTCGGCGAGATACTCGTCCACCCGAGCGGCTGGCGCATCGAGGTGACCGAGGCCGACGAGCGCCGCGTCCATCGCCTGCGCCTCCACCCCCCGGTCGTGGTCGATCTGGAGGCACCGTCGGAACGGTCCGAGGAATTCTGACGCGATTGCCATTGCCGGTCTAAAGGACTAGGCGAGGCCGGATGGAAGTTTCCGACCTTCGCATCGCCCTGTTCAGCGGCAACTACAATATGACGACCGACGGTGCGAACAAGGCGCTCAACCGCCTTGTCGGCTTCCTTCTGGCGCACGGCGCCGCGGTGCGCGTCTATTCGCCGACGGTCGCCAACCCCGATTTCGAACCGACAGGCGATCTCGTCAGTGTGCCGTCAGTCGCGATTCCGGGGCGCAGCGAATATCGCATTCCGGTCTCCTTCTCGTCGCGCGTTCGCGAAGACATCACCGATTTCGCTCCGAATATCGTTCATATCTCCAGTCCTGACCGTGTATCGCGGCAGGCCGCGGCGTGGGCGCGGCGGCGGCGGCTTCCGGTCGCCTGTTCGGTGCACACGCGTTTCGAAACCTATGTCCGCTATTATAATCTGTCGTTCCTCGAACCCGTGATGGTCGCCTGGTTGCGCAAGCTGTACCGCAAGTGCGATGCGCTGATCGCGCCGTCGGAAAGCTTTGCGCAGGTGCTGCGCGAACAGCGAATGAACTACGACATCGGCATCTGGACTCGCGGCGTCGAGCAGACGGTGTTTAATCCTGGCCGCCGCGACATGGAATGGCGACGCTCGCTCGGTATCGAGGATGACGTGCCCGCGATCGCCTTTCTCGGCCGGCTCGTCATGGAAAAGGGGCTCGACGTCTTTGCCGACGCGATCGACGTGCTCCAACGGCGCGGCGTTCCGCACAAGGTTGTCGTGATCGGCGAAGGGCCAGCGGGCGAATGGTTCGAATCGCGCCTTCCCGACGCCAGTTTCGTGGGCTTCCAGGGCGGCGAAGACCTCGCCCGCGCGCTCGCGTCCTGCGATATTTTCTTTAACCCGTCCGTCACCGAGACTTTCGGCAATGTGACGCTCGAAGCGATGGCGTGCGGTCTCCCCGTCGTAGCCGCGCGGGCAACCGGCAGCGCCAGCATCGTCAAGCATGGGCAGACGGGCTATCTCGTCGCACCCGGATCGATCACGGGTTTCGCCGACCATCTTCAGCGCTATTGCCGCGACACTCCGCTGCGCGCCGAGCATGGCGCGGCGGCGGTATCCGAAAGCGGCGCGTATCAGTGGGACGCGATCAACCAGGCGGTCGCCGATACCTATATCCGGCTGATTCGCCAGAAGCAGCGGCGCCGGGGCTGAGCGTCCGATGGCCGGGGACCTGTTCGGCGGGGACGCATCCACGGAGCGCGAAGGGGCCCCGATCGGCCCCGTGCCGCTCGCCGAGCGACTTCGCCCGCGGACCTTGGCCGATGTCGTCGGGCAGGAACATCTTACCGGTCCCGAAGGTGCGATCGGCCGCATGGTCGCGGCGGGCCAATTGTCTTCGATCATCCTCTGGGGACCGCCGGGCACGGGCAAGACGACGATCGCGCGGCTGCTGGCCGAAGCCGTCGGCATGCGCTTCGCACCGCTGTCGGCCGTCTTTTCGGGCGTAGCCGACCTCAGGCAGGCCTTTGCCGACGCCGAAAGGATGGCCGCGGCGGGCAAGCGCACGCTGCTCTTCGTCGACGAGATCCATCGTTTCAATCGAGCGCAGCAGGACGGTTTCCTGCCCTATGTCGAGCGCGGCACGGTGGTGCTTGTCGGCGCGACGACCGAGAATCCGAGCTTTGCCTTGAACGCGGCGCTGCTCAGTCGCGCGCAGGTACTCGTGCTGGACCGGCTCGGCGAGGCCGCGCTCGGGACGCTCATCGAGCGCGCCGAGGTCGAGGTCGGCCAGCGTCTGCCCGTAACCGACGGGGCGCGCGCGGCGCTGATCGCCAGCGCCGACGGCGACGGGCGCTTCCTGCTCAACCAGGTCGAGACGCTCTTCTCTGTGACGATCGAGGATCCGCTCGATCCCGTCGAACTCGCGCAGTTCCTCCATCGCCGGATGCCGGTCTATGACAAGGATCGCGACGGCCATTATAATCTGATCTCGGCGTTCCATAAGGCGCTACGCGGGTCGGATCCGCAGGCGGCGCTCTATTGGCTCGCGCGGATGCTCGTCGCGGGCGAGGAGCCGCTCTATGTCCTTCGCCGAATCACCCGCTTCGCGAGCGAGGACATTGGTCTCGCCGACCCGCAGGCGCTGGTGCAGTGTCTCGCCGCCAAGGACGCCTATCAATTCCTCGGATCGCCCGAGGGAGAACTCGCGATCGTACAGGCGTGCCTCTATTGCGCAACCGCGCCCAAGTCGAACGCGGCCTATGCGGCACAGAAGGCGGCATGGGCCGCAGCGCGCGAAACGGGAAGCCTTGCGCCGCCCGCCAACATCCTCAACGCCCCGACCAAGTTGATGAAAGATCTGGGTTATGGCGCGGGCTACAGTTACGACCATGACGCGCCCGACGGTTTTTCCGGCGACAATTACTGGCCCGATGATATGGCGCCGGCCACCTTCTATCGCCCCGTCGACCGCGGGTTCGAAAAGCGCATCGCCGAGCGTATCGCCTGGTGGGACGAGCGGCGCCGCGTGAAGGAATGACGTCGGCCTTGCTCCGCGAGGCCAATGTCGATGCGCTGTTCGCGAGCGATGCCGCGACGTCCAAGTGGCGGCGCGTGGATCTTTCTGACTGATCGCAAGATGCTTCCGACGGCTATTGCTCTGCGGTCCGGCGCAATTCGTGTTCGACAAGATGCCCGTATCGGCGTCGGTCGCGCGCGATGGTGACGGCAATCGCTGCCCGCGCGGAGGCAATGCCTTCTATGATCTGGATATTCAGGACAACCGGCTGGTGTTGACGCGCCTCTGCTTCCAGCCCATGCAGCCCTTTGGGCGCGACATAGAGGTCACCGCCGGGACATTGGAAGACTGAGTCACGCTGGCGAGATGGCTTTGAAATTCGACAGCTGGGAGGATGTGGTCGCGTTCGCGTGCGCGCTTTCCGATGTCGAGATGCTTTCCTTTTATGGCACGCCCTGTCCAAAGCTCAACGGCAAGGCGCTCGCTTCGCCGGGCCGTGAGCCCGGAAGCTTTGCTGTCATGTGCAAGCCTGACGAAAAGGAAATCCTGCTTGAAACCGATCCCGACACCTTCTGGCAGACACCGCATTATGAAGGCTGGCATGCGATCCTCGTCCGCTTCGGATCCGATGATCCCGAACGGATCGGCACTGTCCTTCGCCGCGCTTGGTGGGATCGCGCTAAAAAAGGCCAGCGACAGGCGTTTGGCGATCGTCCCTGACATACTGCGTTTCATCGCTGCGGCGCTCCTCATCGGCGCGGCCCCCGCCGCGGCGCAGGCGCCGAAGCCAGGCGCCGAATTGAACCGCGCCTGGGCGGCGGGCTATCGCGCCGCCTTCGTCTGCTCCTCGTTGTGGAACGGGGGTGGCAAGCCGATCACTGCGATCGAACGCGACGAGCTCACCGGCATCTATCCGGAGATCGAATCCGATGTTCGGGCGCTCGAGGCCGACGTCGACGAGGGAGCTAAGCGCGTCAGCGTGATCTATCGCGACGACATGCCGCCGCGCATCGCCGAATGGACCGGGCGCGAAGGCTGTGTCACGCTGCCGATCGGCGCGCGGGCGGGCGCGGCGCAGACTTCGCTGCCACGGCGCCCGGACCTCGATGGCCAGCCTTGGCCGTTCGGTGACAAAGGGGCGAACTGGCTCGCGCCCAATGGGATGACGGCGTTCGAGCAGACGGCGATCGACATGGGCCGTTTCGGCGGCCGCACAAGTTCGCTCCTGATCGTCAAGAACGGCCGCATCGCGCTCGAACGCTATTGGGGCGGGCACGACATTCACACGGCGCAGCGCACCTTCTCGGTCGCCAAGTCGATGGCGGCGACGCTGATCGGTTATGCGGTGCAGCAGGGCGCGATCGACGTGACGAAGCCCGCCATGATCGCCGAATGGCAGTCGCCCGGCGATCCGCGTGCCGCAATCACCACCGAACAGCTGATGCGTATGGCGAGCGGCCTTACCAGCGACACCGCGGGCAACCGCAGCGATGCCATTTATATGGGCGGCGCATCGGTGCGGCAGTGGACCACGCAATGGCCTCTGCTCAATCCCCCGAACAGCCGCTATCGTTACGCCAATAACGACACGCTGCTCGCGACGCTGTCGCTGAAGGCGGCGCTGAAAAAGGCGGGTATGCCGCTTGATCCCGCTGCCTTTTTCGACCGGCTCGGCATGACGCGCACCTTCGTCGAGCATGACAAGGACGGTGACTATATATTGTCGAGCCAGGTATGGACGACCGCCCGCGACCTCGCGCGGCTGGGCCTGCTCTATGAGCAGGACGGCATGTGGCAGGGCGAACGCCTGCTCTCTGAAAACTGGCGCCGCTTCGTCACTACCGCCAGCGGGCCGCAGCCTGACGGAGCTTTTGGTTATGGCGCCGGCTTCTGGCTGCTCGACAAGTCGGACGGCGTTCCGGCCGACGCCTTCGGTGCGTTCGGAAACCGCGGCCAATATGTCATCGTCATTCCCTCGCACGCGCTGGTGATCGTGCGGCAGGGCTATGACGACGACAAGGCGCGGCTCGACATCGCGAAGCTCGTGGCGGCAGTGGTCGCCGCGGACGGCAACGACCGGCGTTATTCGAAGGGCGGGTAACGTTCGAACGCCGGCAGATCGTTCAGCTTCTCCATCCAGCCGATGCGTTCGGCCGTCTGTATCTGGGCCTGTGCGGGTATCGCGTCGGGGTCGTCGAGCGTCGCGGTCTGGACGTCGATCTGATCCGGGAAGATCGCGTCATTGGTATAGAAAAGCCCGGTTCCGCAATCGGCGCAGAAATGGCGGCGGCCATGTTCGGACGAGGCATAGACTTTTGCGGTACCGCTGATGTCGATTTCGTCATTGCCAACCAATGCCCAGCCGACTAGCGGCGCGCCCGAATGGCGGCGGCAGTCGCTGCAGTGGCAGAGTGCGTGATGTTGCACGGCAGTACTCATCGAATAGCGGATCGCGCCGCAATGGCACTGGCCGCTGGCACGGGGGGCTTCGTCGGTCATCGCTCTCTCCTGAAGGAATTGAGTGGAGAACATAACATAAACATGATCGCGCTGACAATGACGCCGGAGGTAGGCATTAGCGGGATGTTAACCACAAGCTTCTAGGCCGCTGAGACACGGATTTTGGGGAACTTCCATGGATCGGAGCGGATTGGAGAGGTGGGCGTCGAGCCGATCGAAGGCGATGCCCGTCCGCCGGAGCCTGTCGCGATGAAGCTGGTCATCCAGATCCCGTGCCTGAACGAGGCCGAAGACCTCCCCGCGACGCTCGCTGCGTTGCCGCGCAGGGTCGACGGTATCGACACGATCGAAATCCTGGTCATCGATGACGGCAGCACCGACAACACCGCGCAGGTCGCACGCATGTGGGGCGTTCATCATGTGGTGCGCCATCGCACCAACCGCGGGCTCGCCGCCGCGTTCCGCTCGGGTATAGATGCGGCGCTCGCCGCGGGGGCCGATATCATCGTCAACACCGACGCCGACGGCCAATATGTTGGCGAGGATATCGCCAAGATCGTCGCTCCGATCGTCGACGGGCGCGCCGATATCGTCGTCGGGGACCGCGGCGTCGGCGACAATGCGCATTTCGGACCGGTCAAGCGGCGGCTGCAGGAACTGGGCAGCGCGATGGTCCAGCGGCTCGCCAACGTCGATATTTCCGACGCGGTCAGCGGGTTCCGCGCGATCAGCCGCGAGGCGGCGCAGCGCATCAACATCACGACCGAATTCAGCTATACGACCGACATGCTGATCCAGGCCGGGCGCAAGCGCCTGTCGATCC
>NZ_JAEMQX010000102.1 GCF_016463645.1 Sphingopyxis sp.
TTGTCGGGGACGAAACCGCCGAGCAGCCATTCGCGCACCGGTTCGCCGACGATCGGTATCGCCGAGAAGAAGCCGGTGATGACCTGCGCGCCCCAGAAGCTCATCTGGCCCCACGGCAGCACATAACCCATGAAGGCGGTCGCCATCATGAGGAGGAAGATCACGACGCCGAGCAGCCACACCATTTCGCGCGGAGCCTTGTACGAACCGTAATAAAGGCCGCGGAAGATGTGCAGATAGACGACGATGAAGAACATGCTCGCGCCGTTCATATGCGCATAGCGGATGAACCAGCCGGCATTCACGTCGCGCATGATATGCTCGACCGAATTGAACGCCACGCCGGCATTCGCGGCATAGTGCATCGCCAGAACGATACCGGTGATGATCTGGATCATCAGCGCGGCGCCGGCGAGGACGCCGAAGTTCCAGAAATAGTTGAGGTTGCGCGGCACCGGATAGCCGGGACCCGTCGCATTGTAGACGAGGCGCGGGATCGGCAGCTTCTCGTCCATCCATTTCATCAACGGATGCTGGGGTTCATAGGGTTTGGCCCAGGGAAAGCTCATCTTATCTCGCTCCTCAGCCGATCGTCACGACGGTGTCGCTGTCAAAATTATAAGGCGGCACAACCAGATTCTTGGGTGCCGGACCTTTGCGAATGCGCGCCGCGGTGTCGTAGTGCGACCCGTGACACGGGCAGAAATAGCCGCCGAAATCGCCGCGGTTTTCCCCTTCCGCGGCGCCGAGCGGCACGCAGCCCAGGTGGGTGCAGACGCCGAGCGTGATCAGCCAGTTTTCCTTGCCGGGCTTGGTCCGCTGATCGATCGTTTCAGGATCGCGGAGGTCGCCCAGCGGCACCGCTTTCGCCTCGGCGATTTCCTTCGCCACGAGGTTGCGCACGAACACCGGCTGCTTGCGCCAGCTCGTCTTGATCGCCTGACCAGGCTGAATCGCCGAAATATCGATCTGCGTCGTCGACAGCGCGAGCACGTCCGCCGACGGATTCATCTGGTTCACGAGCGGGAGCACCACGGCGACCGCACCGACACCAGCGAAACTCACTGCCGCAATATTGATGAAATCCCGGCGGCGTACGCCATCTTCGGTACCGGCGTTGAGTTCAGTTTCACTGGCCATTCGATTGCCCTTGTATGGGTGAACCACAAAAGTTCTCGAAGGAATGACCCGCCCTGTTGCGCGCGCACAAAGGCACACAACCCGGCGGCCCCTCCGGGAATTGCGGGCCTGATAGCCGCACTGTCCGGGCTTGCCAACAGGCAATTTCCGCTTCCGTCACCCGGCCGCCCCGCGGCAGCCAAGCCTCTCGATTCGCAGCGCCTTCGCCTCTATGGCAGCGGCATGGAAATCGCGCTGTTTCAACCCGACATCGCCGGCAATGTCGGCACCATATTGCGCACCGCCGCCTGCTTCGGCGCGCCCGCGCATATCATCGAGCCGTGCGGCTTTCCTTTCGGCGACGCGGCGCTGAAACGCGCGGGCATGGATTATGCCGTCCGCGCCAACGTCCGCCGTCACCCGGGCTGGGACGCGTTTGGCCAATGGTCGCAGATCGGCGGGCAGCGCGTCGTGCTGCTGACCACCGCGGGCGCCACTCCCCTTCCCGATTTCGAATTCGCTCGCGGCGACGTGCTGCTCTTCGGATCGGAAAGCGCCGGCGTTCCGCATCATGTCCACGAGGCCGCCGGCGCGCGGGTCGCGATTCCGATGCAGCCCGGCTTTCGATCCTTGAATGTCGCGGTCGCGGCTGGCATCGCGCTCGCCGAAGCGCTCAGGCAAACGAAAGGCTTTCCCGCATGATCACGCTCGACCCGCAGCAGCAGACCGCGCGCGACTGGTTCGAATCGCTCCGCGACCGGATCTGCGCCGAATTCGAGGCGATCGAGGCCGAGGCGGGCAGCGACGCGCGCTTCGACTACACACCGTGGGACCGGGAAGCCGAAGGACTCGAGCCGGGCGAAGGCGGGGGCGGCGTGCGCGGCGTGATGACGGGCAAGGTCTTCGAAAAGGTCGGCGTCAACGTTTCCACGGTCGCGGGCCAGTTCGCACCCGATTTCGCCGCCTCGATTCACGGTGCGGGCGACGACCCGAGCTTCTTTGCGACGGGAATCAGCCTCGTCGCGCACATGGCGAACCCGCATGTTCCCGCGGTACATATGAACACGCGCTTCCTCGCGACCACAAAGCGCTGGTTCGGCGGCGGCGCCGACCTCAATCCGCCGATCCCCTACAGGCAAGACACCGACGCGTTCCACGCGCGGCTGCGCGCCGCCTGCGCCCCCTTCGGCCCCGACGTCTACGAGCGCTATGCCAAATGGGCCGAGGATTATTTCTATATCCCGCACCGCGGCGTCCACCGCGGCGTCGGCGGCATCTTTTACGACCATCTCGAATGCGGCGACGATGCCGAGTTCGACCGCAATTTCCAGCTGACGCAGGCGGTCGGCGAGGCTTTCCTCGACATTTTCCCGCAGATCGTGCGGCGCCGCATGGGGCTGCCCTTTACCGACGCCGAGCGCGAGGAACAGCTGATCTGGCGCGGGCGCTATGCCGAATTCAATCTCGTCTATGACCGCGGGACCCTGTTCGGGCTGAAGACCGGCGGCAATATCGACGCGATCCTGATGAGCCTGCCGCCGCTGGCGAAGTGGGCCTGACGCGAAAAGGGCGCCCCGTCACCGGAGCGCCCTTTCACCGAGTCCCTTGCCGGGCGATCAGGCGAAGACGTCGCCCGACGCACGCGGCGCGATGGCGCGATAAACGCCGACCGGTATCGAGAAGGAGATCATGATGATCGGCAGATAGACGAGCGCTGCCATCACGATCATCGTCAGGATCGCGCCGACGATCGAACCGCCCGCCACGGCGCCCAGAATCCCGCCGAAGATCATCCCCGCGATCATCGCATAGATGAAGATGCCGATCGTGAAGAGCAGATAGAAGCCGACGATCGTCCATTGCGACGGGCCCGTCAGCCGCCACGATTCGCCGAGCCCGGTCACCGGATTGCGGGTCAGGCGCTCGGCCATCACGGGTCCCGCGACCATGAAGCGGCCCTGCACCCACAGCATGAACACGATCACCGCGATATAGACGATGATCATCAGGAAGATCGCGCCACCGCCGATCGCGCCGGCGGCGCCCGATTCCAGTGCCCCCGGCGAGAAGGCCCCCACGCCGCCGAGCGCCGCGCCAAAAATCAGCGTCAGGATGAGCATGATGATGAAGATCACGATATAGGCGGCGATCATTACCACCACCATGCCGAACGCCAGCGCCGGCCCGGCCTGGAACGCCCACGCGAAATTGGGCGCTTCGCCGGGATGCATCCCGCCGCGCCAGATCAGCATCGATACGCCATAGAAGATCACCGCCGCGATCAGCGCGAACAGGAAAATCTTGCCGAACGCGCCCATCACCAGCGACGGGTCATTGGGCGCGAGCGCCATCGCCGAAAAGGTCGATCCGAGGACCAGATAGCCGAGCAGGCCGACGATGACGAGCGCCCCGCCCACCCAGATCAGCATCTGCATCCAGTTGGCCTTCAGAAACGCAAAGGTTTCCGAAAAGGCCGCTCCGATAGTCATTTTTGTCATGTCACTTCCCCCTGTTTGTCAAAGCCTGTTTCTTCACTCCATCCAAGGCACGGCGAAGGCCAGCCGGCTTCGCCCCGATTGCGACACATTCATTGTTCTTGCGGCGATGCCGGTCACTGGAACACGTCGGACGAGGTTCGCAGCGCGAGCTGGCGGTACGCCGCAGCCGATACCGCGATCGAGACGAGACTGCCGACCGCGCCGAAAGCGGCCTCGACCAGACCGCCCATGATGCGGCCGATCCCGGGCTCGGTTCCGAAAATCACCGAGACGATACCGCCGATGATCAGCGCCGCGATCACGATGACGATGCTGACGAGGAACAGGAAAAAGAAGACCGCCCAGCCATTGTTTCGCGTGAGCTCCCAGCTCGTCCGGATCGCCTCGAAGGGATTGTATATGCCCCGGTCGGCAATCGCCGGCGAGACGAGCGCGAGCCGCCCGATCAGATAAAGGCACGGGATGATCAGCAGGATGAAGCCGATAAAGATCGCGATGCCCGAAAGAATCTGGGTCGCGATCATCGTCGGGAACAGCATGAGCCCGAAGGTCAGCGCCTCGCCGACACTGATGCCGGTCCGCGACAGCCACAGCCGCAGGATCGCCACCGAGCCGATCATCGTCGAGAGCGCGACGACCAGCTGTCCCGGGACCATCTGGCGAAAGCTTTCGCGCATGGTCGTCACGAACTGTTCGAAATTGGCGCCTGCCGGGGGCTCGATCGGCACCGGCCCGAACCAGGCGAAGGCGAGCGCCGGCAGGAACAGAAACACACCCGCGATCGTACCGACCAAAGCCGAATGCGATTTCAAAAGCTGCAGCGTGTCGTCCCAGGCCGCACCCATATCGAATTTTACCATTGATACCCCGTCATTTTTTGGCTTCGCCGTTATCCCGAAGGTGACGATCTTCGGCGCATCTGTCCAGCCCTGTCGGCAAAGCGTGCGGCGGGGCTTGCATGCGGCGATGCGGGGGGCCAGATAGCCGGCGAATGAACAGCCTTCCCTCACCCGAATGGATCATCAGTCCGGGCCTGACCGACTATGACGCCGCGCTGGCCGACATGGACGCGCGCGCGGCCGCGATCCATGGCGGCGACGCGGGCGAGCGTATCTGGCTGCTCGAGCATCCGCCGCTCTATACCGCCGGCACGAGCGCCGATCCCGCCGAACTGCTCGACCCGCAGTTTCCGGTTTACGACGCCGGGCGCGGCGGGCGCTACACCTATCACGGCCCGGGCCAGCGCGTCGGCTATATCCAGCTCGACCTGACACGGCGCGGGCGCGATGTGCGCGCCTATGTCTCGGCACTCGAAGGCTGGGTGATCGACGCGCTCGCGCTGCTCGGGGTCGAGGCGCGCCGCGCCGAGGGGCGCATCGGCATCTGGACCGACGATGCGGACGGCCGCGAGGCGAAGATCGGCGCGATCGGCGTGCGTGTGAAGCGCTGGGTGACGATGCACGGCTTTTCGTTGAACGTCGCACCCGACCTCGCGCATTTCGGCGGCATCGTGCCGTGCGGCATCGCCGAATTCCCGGTCACCAGCCTCGCCGCGCTCGGCAAGACCGCGGGCTTCGCCGGTGTCGACGCCGCGCTGGTGCGGACGCTGCCCGCCTTTCTCGACAAGCTTTCACCGAACGACTAGGACCGCCGCATGACCCGTATCCTTCTCGCATCGCTCGCCCTGCTTGCCCTTGCCGCCTGCGGCGGCGGCGACACCGGCGGCAAATCGACGACCCGGCTCGACGCGGTGGAGGTCCAGCCCGGATCGATCAGCGATTCGATGATCATCCTCGACGACGCGGCGAGCGACGGCACCGCTGTCGACAACAGCGTTCCCGACGATGGCACGAAGAAGGAGACGGCGAAGGCCGACGACACGGACGCAGCGGACACGCCGGGTGAAGACGGTGCCGGGACCGATAATCCCGAAGCGGTCGACATGCCGGTCGCGAAAAAGGCGATCACCGCCGATCCCGCCGCGAAAAAGGGCGAATAGGCCCTAGCGGAGCCCCAGATTCTTGTGCGTCTGCAGCGACAGGCGCCAGCGCGGATCGGCCATCACCAGATCGATGCATGCCTGCACGTTGGCGGCGGCATCGGGGTCGTCGAGCGGTTGCACGAGCAGATGCCCGAAATCGAGCGCCGCCAGCCGCTCGATTTCGCTGCCCGGCTGCGGCCAGACGAGCTTGAGTTCGTCGCCGCTCGTCTGGACCAGCTCGCTGCCGGCCTTGGGGCTGACGCAGATCCAGTCGATGCTGCGCGGGATCGCCAGCGTCCCGTTGCTTTCGATCGCGATCGTGAAACCGCGTTCGTGGAGCGCGTCGATCAGCCCGCCGTCGACCTGCAGCATCGGCTCGCCGCCGGTGAGCACGACATAACGGTCGTCGCGGCCCGGACCCCAGCTTTCGGCGATGACATCCGCCAGCGCCGCTGCGGTCCTGTACTTGCCGCCCAGGGTGCCGTCGGTGCCCACGAAATCGGTATCGCAGAACCGGCAGACCGCCTTCGCGCGGTCCTTCTCGCGGCCCGTCCAGAGGTTGCACCCGGCAAAGCGGCAGAAGACCGCGCGGCGGCCCGCCTGCGCCCCCTCCCCCTGCAGGGTGAGGAAAATCTCTTTGACTGCGTAGGTCATCGGCTCAGGCGTAACGCGTCGGGTCGGCGAGGCCCGCGTCGGCGAAGCCCTTCGACCGGAGGCGGCAGCTGTCGCACGCGCCGCAGTGCAGCCCCTCGGGCGTGGGATCGTAGCACGACCAGCTCATCCCCGCGTCCATCCCGAGCCGCGCCGCCTCGGCGGCGATATCGGCCTTGGTCATGTGCTGGAGCGGCGCGTGGATACGGAATTCGACGCCCTTGTCGCCATCGCGCGTCGCAAGCGCCGCGAGCTTCCCGAAACCCTCGATGAATTCGGGGCGGCAGTCGGGATAGCCCGAATAGTCGAGCGCATTGACCCCGATAACGATGTCCTGCGCAGCCCGCGCCTCGGCGAGCCCGAGCGTCAGCGACAGGAAAATCAGGTTGCGCGCGGGCACATAGGTGATCGGCACATCGTCGCCGACACCGTCCTTGGGCACGTCGATATCGTCGGTCAGCGCCGACCCGCCGAAGCGGCGAAGGTCGAGCGGCAGCACGATATGTTCGGCCGCGCCGATATAGCCGGCGATGCGCGCGGCCGATTCGAGTTCGACGCGGTGGCGCTGGTTATAGTCGATCGTGAGCGCGACGATGCGCGCGCCCGCTTCACGCGCGAGGCCCGCACAGACCATCGAGTCGAGCCCGCCCGACAGGAGGACGATCACCGTTTTTCCGGAAACTTGCTGCATCGGCGCCAGATAGGCCCGTGCCCGCGGAGGCGCAAGGGCCGGGCCCGATCAAAGAAACGGGCCGCGAGGCGATCGCCGCACGGCCCAGTTCGGCATGACAGCCGTTAGGGAGAATGGCACACACATATGCCATTGCTCCGGTCTAGCGATGGATGGTTAATATTTCGTTCGCTCAGCAGCCGCCGGTGCGGCGCGCCTCGATCGCCTGGGAGAAGGGCTTGCCGTCGGCGATGCCCTGCGTGTCGATCTGCACCAGCCTGTTCGTCTCGCTGCGGATCGTCGTGCGGCCGTGTCCCGCGCCCGGGCAGGTGTAATGGACCGTCACCGAATTGGGCGTATCCTCGATGACATAGCGCGAGCAGGTCGCGCGCGGATGATGGATCTGGATCATCCGCCGGGCATCGCCGAGGCAGACGGTCTGGACCACCGCATCCTTGCCGCGCTCGCGCAACTGCCAGCCGCCCTTTTCGAGCCGGTCGAGCATCGCCAGCGACGGCGCCTGCGCCGGCACCGCGCTCGCACCCGCAAGGGCGCACGCCATCAAGGGCCATCGAAACAAGGGAGAGAAGATCGCCATTTTTTCCTATCCACTCGCCGCCCGTCGCCGGGCTGGGCTGCGACCCCGTTCCCGTTTAGCTAGCAACGCCCCCGCAACATTTCAACCGCTTGGCGCCGGATTGCCCCGCTTCATCGCGCGAACGACCGCAATTGCGTCGCTATTCGCCGCGATCGTGGGTCGAAATTTCGTCCAGCGGGATCGGAAAGAAACGCGAGCAAAAGGCGCAATCGACAACGATATTGCCCGCATCGTCGGCCATTTCGGCCCGCTCGGCCTCCGGGAATTGCGCGAGCACGCCGGCAAAATAGCCCGTGCTGCACCGGCAACCGCGCGACACGGTGACGCCGGGCTCGACGCGCACCTCGTCCTCGTGAAACAGGCGCCACGCGAGCGTCTCGAGCGAAGTCGCGGGATCGGTGAGTTCCTCGGCCTTGAGCGTCGTCGCGATCGTCTTGGCATGTTCCCATTCGGGACTGTCGTGACGGACATGGAGCCGGTCGCGGCCGACTTCGCCCTCGGGCAGATGCTGCAGAAGCAATCCGCCGGCAAGGCAGCCCGCTTCGGCATCGTGCCGGGCGGCGAGCTTGATCAGGCTCGGGATCTGTTCGGACTGTTCGAAATAATGTTCGGCAGCCTCGCCGATCGACGCCCCCTCGAGCGGGACGATGCCCTGATAGCGCTCGCCCGTCGTCGCCTGGTCAAAGGTGATCGCGAGAAAGCCTTCACCGAACAGTGCGAACAGGGTCGGGTCGGCCCCGACCTCGGCGAGCCGCTCGGCGTCGAACTTGAGGTAACCGCGCAGTTCGCCGCCGCGATAGTCGCAGACGAGCAGCTCGACGGGGCCGCCGCCGGTCTGTGCCTGCAGCGTCATCTGGCCGTTCTCGTCCTTGAGCGTCGAGCCGAGCAACACGGTGAGCACCAGCGCTTCGGCCAGCAGCTTTTCGGCCGCCGGCGGATAATTATGCGCCCCCATGATCGTCCGGAGCGTGGGCCCGAGCCGCACCAGCCGCCCGCGCACATGCCGCTCGGCAATCGTGAACAGCAAGGGCTGGTCGAACCATGTTTCGATAATGTCGCTCACGTTTTCAAACTCACAATTTTCCGAGCGCCCATAGCAGGATCGATTTTTGCGCATGAACGCGGTTTTCGGCCTCGTCCCAGACGCGCGACTGCGGCCCGTCGATCACCGCATCGACGACCTCGTCGCCGCGATGCGCGGGCAGGCAATGGAGGAAGATCGCGTCGCTCCTGGCACCCGTCATCAGCCGCTCATCGACCCGATAGGGCGCCATCGCCGCGATCTTGTTGTGCGCATGGTCCTGGCCCATCGACACCCAGGTATCGGTGACGACGAGATCGGCGCCCGCGACAGCTTCGCGCGCGTCGCGCATGATGTCGATGCGCGCGCCCTTCGCCCGCGCCGCCTCGACGAAGTCTGCATCGGGTTCATAGCCCTGCGGGACGCCCGCACGGACATGAAAGCCGAACAGCCCCGCCGCCTCGATCAGCGACGCGAGGACATTGTTGCCGTCGCCGAGCCACGCGAGTTCGAGCCCCGGAAGCGCCTTGCCGCTCTCGACCACCGTCAGGAGGTCGGCGACGATCTGGCACGGATGCGACAGGTCGGTGAGACCATTGATCACGGGCACGCCCGCATATTCGGCGAGCTCTTCGACCTTTGCATGGTCGTCGGTGCGGATCATGATCGCATCGGCATAGCGCGACAGCACACGCGCGGTGTCGGCGATCGTCTCGCCGCGCCCGAGCTGCGTCACGCCCGCGTCCATGATCATCGGCGTGCCGCCGAGCTGGCGGATCGCGATGTCGAACGAGGCGCGGGTGCGCGTCGAATTCTTTTCGAACACCATCGCCAGCACGTGGCCCGCGAGCGGTGCATCGGCGTCGACCTTGCCCTTGGGCCAGCCGGCGCGCGCCGCCTTGCGATCGATCGCATCGGCGAGCATCGCGGCGACGGCGTCCCCGCCCGCGTCGGTCAGGTTCAGGAAGTGCCGCATCATGCCCTCCGTTCTACGGGAACGGAAAACATCAGGACTCGGGCGGCGTGTAGCTCGCCGCGCCCGCCGAAAGTTTTTCGATGAATTCGGCGATGTGCGTATCGTCGATATTCAGCGGCGGCAGCACGCGAACGACATTCTCGCCCGCCGCGACGGTCAGCAGCCCGTGATTGTCGCGCAGATGCGCAACGAACGCACGGCTGTCCGAATTGAGCTTGAGCCCGAGCATCAGCCCGACGCCGCGCACGCTGTCGAACAGCTGGTCGTGGTTCGGAATGAGCTGTTCGAGCGCGCCGCGCAGGCGCTCGCCGGTCGCCTTGACCTGATCGAGGAAACCCTCTTCGAGCACGACGTCGAGCACCGCCTGTCCCGCGGCGCAGGCGAGCGGGTTGCCGCCATAGGTCGAACCATGGGTGCCGATGACCATGCCGCGCGCGGCTTTCTCGGTCGCGAGGCATGCGCCCATCGGGAAACCGCCGCCGATCCCCTTGGCGCTGGCCATGATGTCGGGCGTCACGCCATAATGTTCATAGGCATAGACGTGGCCGGTACGCGCGACGCCGCACTGGACCTCGTCGAACACGAGCATCAGGTCGCGCTTGTCGCAGATATCGCGCAGCGCCTGAAGGAAGGGCTGCGACGCCGGGCGGATGCCGCCCTCGCCCTGGATCGGCTCGACGAGGAAGCCCGCCGTATTGTCGTCGACCAGATCGAGCGCGGCGTTGATGTCGTCGAACGGCGCGTAGGCGAAGCCCGGCAGCAGCGGATCGAAGCCCTTGCGCAGCTTTTCCTGATTGGTCGCCGAGATCGTGCCGAGCGTGCGGCCGTGAAAGGCGTTGTTGAAGGTGATCAGCGTGTGCTTTTCGGCGTTCCCCGCGCTCGAATGATAGGCGCGCGCGGTCTTGATCGAACATTCGACCGCCTCGGCGCCCGAATTGGTCAGGAACACCGTGTCGGCGAAGGTGTTTTCGACCAGCCGCGCGGCATAAGCCTCGCCCTGCGGACTGCCATAGAGGTTCGAGACGTGCATCAGCGTCGCCGCCTGATCCTGAATCGCCTTGGTCAGGTGCGGATGGCCGTGACCGAGCAGGTTGACCGCGATACCGCTCGCGAAGTCGAGATAGCGTTCGCCTCGCTCGCCGATCAGATACGCGCCTTCGCCGCGAACCGGACGCACTGCGCACCGGGGGTATACGGGCATCAGCGGCGTGATCGTCATGGCAGGCACCTTTCGAACTAAAGTAAAAAGGCGACCCCAAACGGGCCGCCATCGGTCGGGCCGCTCCTATACTGCCGGTGCCGGAGGCGCGTCAACACGAGGGTGGGAGCGACCTTGCCGCCTGCATCGCCAGCGCGACCGAATGTTTGCGCGCATCATGATCGTACATCGACGAGGCAATGACGATCTCGTCAACCCCGGTGCGCGCCTGAAAGGCCTTGAGGCCGGCCGCGACGTCGTCGACGGTTCCCACGGCCGAGCATTGGAGAACATGGTCGAGGATCGCGCGCGCGTTGGGCGGCAGGCTGTCCTTGTAGCCTTCGAGCGGCGGTTTCATCCTGCCCGGATTGCCGGTGCGCAGCGCAACGAAGGCCTGTTGCTGCGACGAGGCGAGCAGCTCGGCCTCCTCGCGCGTGTCGGCCGCAAAGACGTTGAAAGCCGCAGCGGCATAGGGTTCCGCGAGCTGCGCCGACGGCTTGAACTGGCGGCGATAGATTTCGAGCGCTTCGTCGAGCGCATCGGGCGCGAAATGGCTGGCAAAGGCATAGGGCAGCCCGAGCAT
Organism: Sphingopyxis sp.; assembly: GCF_016463645.1. Taxonomy (GTDB): domain Bacteria; phylum Pseudomonadota; class Alphaproteobacteria; order Sphingomonadales; family Sphingomonadaceae; genus Sphingopyxis. The sequence goes on from NZ_JAEMQX010000102.1 coordinate 11,296, forward strand.
CGCCGCGAGCTGCGCGCCAAAGGTGCTGGAACCGAGCATCCACAGCGGGATATGGGTGCCCGCACCCGGGACCGCGGTGATGCCGAGTTGCTCGTCACCCGCCAGAAACGCCTGCAACTCCAGCACGTCCTGCGGAAACTGGCGCTCGTCGCTCGCCAGCGTACGGCGCAGGGCTCGCGCAACGCGCTGATCCGATCCCGGCGCTCGCCCGAGGCCCAGATCGATACGGCCGGGGAACAGTGCCTCGAGCGTCCCGAACTGCTCGGCGATCACCATCGGGGCATGGTTGGGCAGCATGATCCCTGCCGACCCGATGCGAATGCGATCGGTGGCATGCCCGATATGCGCGAGCACGACCGAGGTCGCGGCGCTCGCGATTCCCGTCATGCCGTGATGCTCGGCAACCCAATAGCGCTCATAGCCGAGCGCCTCGGCGTGGCGGGCGAGATCGGCGGCGTTGGCGAGCGACTGCGCGATCGTGCCGGTATCGGTGACGGGCACGAGATCGAGGAAAGAGAGTTTCGTCATGAAACCGATATGCGGTGACGGGGCGCGAGGTTCAACCTCACCGCTTCGCGGGCATGGCGAAGAAAAACTACGCCCGCTCGTCCTTGGGCGAATCCATCAGCACATAGGTGGTGATCGAATGCACCTGCGGCAGCACGCCGAGCACCTCGGTGTGGAAATGCTTGTACGACGCTAGATCCTCGGTCTCGACGCGCAGCAGATATTCGATCGTGCCGGTGATATTGTGGCATTCGCGCACCTCGGGCGCGAGCGCCATCGCCGCCTCGAAATCATTCTGCGACTTCTTCGTGTGCGACGACAGACCGATGGTCACATAGGCGACGAACGTCAGCCCGAGCTTCGCGGGGTCGATCACCGCGCGATAGCCCTTGATCACCCCGCTGCGTTCCAGCTCCTGCACCCGGCGCAGGCACGCCGACGGCGACAGCCCGACGCGCTCGGCGAGTTCGAGGTTCGAGATTCGTCCATCGTGTGACAATTCTCGCAATATCTTGCGGCCGATTGCATCAATCTTGATCATGGATTGCACAATCTATCCGATGACTACGTATCTTTGCAATCCATCGCGCGCCGAACGCATTATGTTGCGCGCCATGGAACAGACCACCCTCGCCGCGCTTTCCGCCTTCGCGCTCGTCTCGTCGATCACGCCGGGACCGAACAACATGATGCTGATGGCGTCGGGCGCCAATTTCGGGCTGCGTCGTACCGTCCCGCACGCGCTCGGCGTCGGCATCGGCTTCACGCTGATGATCGTCCTCGTCGGCGTCGGACTGATGGGGCTGTTCGACCTGTTCCCGGTGCTCAACATCGCGCTCAAGGTGGTGAGCATAGCCTATCTGCTGTGGCTTGCATGGAAGATCGCGAACGCCGCCGCACCCGATACCGCAGGCGCTGCGCGCGGCAAGCCGATGAGCTTTTTCCAGGCGGTGATGTTCCAGTGGGTGAACCCCAAGGCCTGGTCGATGGCGCTCACCGCGATCGCGCTCTACGCCCCCGATCGCAATATCGGGGCCGTGCTGCTCGTCGCGGTGATCTTCGGCATCATCAACCTGCCCTCGACCAGCCTGTGGGCGGTGATGGGCGTGTCGCTGCGCGGCTGGTTGTCGAGCCCGGCGCGGCTGAGGGCGTTCAACTGGACGATGGCGGCGTTGCTCGTCGGATCGCTCGCACTGCTGATCTGATTGCAAGGCCCGGCTTCGCGACCTAAGCACGCCGCACCCCCTTCTGATCGGAGAACAGAGCCATGCAAAGCCGCCGCCTCGGCAAGAGCGCCATCCATGTGTCCGACATCTGCATGGGGACGATGACCTTCG
>NZ_JAEMQX010000103.1 GCF_016463645.1 Sphingopyxis sp.
CCGCGAGGAGCAGGATCGCCACGATATTGGTGATCTTGATCATCGGGTTGACCGCAGGACCCGCGGTATCCTTGTACGGATCGCCGACGGTGTCGCCGGTCACCGCAGCCTTATGGGCTTCGCTGCCCTTGCCGCCATGGTTGCCGTCCTCGATATATTTCTTGGCATTGTCCCATGCGCCGCCGCCCGAGGTCATCGAGATGGCGACGAACAGCCCGCCGACGATCACGCCGAGCAGGAGCGCGCCCAGCGCCTCCAGTGCCGCGGCCGGGCCGGCCACCGCGCGGATCACGAAATAGACGACGATCGGCGCGAGCACCGGCAGCAGCGACGGAACGATCATTTCCTTGATCGCCGCCTTGGTGACGAGGTCGACGGTGCGGGCGTAGTCGGGTCGGCTGGTGCCGTCCATGATGCCCTTGTTGTTCGCGAACTGGTCGCGGACGTCCTTCACCACGTCGCCCGCTGCGCGGCCGACCGCGGTCATGCCCATCGCACCGAACAGGTACGGCAGGAGCGCGCCGAGCAGCAGCCCGACGATGACGTAGGGCGACGACAGCGAGAAGGTCAGCGGCGCGTCGATGCCAAGCTTTGCCGAATATTCGGCGATGTCGGCGGTGTAGGTGCCGAATAGCACCAGCGCCGCGAGACCCGCCGAACCGATGGCATAGCCCTTGGTCACCGCCTTGGTCGTGTTGCCCACGGCGTCGAGCAGGTCCGTCTTTTCACGCACGCTGTCGTCGAGTCCCGCCATTTCGGCGATGCCGCCGGCATTGTCGGTGACCGGGCCATAGGCATCGAGCGCGACGACCATGCCCGCAAGCGCGAGCATCGCGGTGGCGCCGAAAGCGATGCCGATGATGCCGGCAGTCTGATAGGCGACGATGATGCCGACGCAGATGACGAGCGTCGGCAGCGCGGTCGATTCAAGGCTGATGGCGAGGCCCTGGATGACGTTGGTGCCGTGGCCCGTTTCCGAAGCCTTGGCGATGCTGCGCACCGGACGATAGTTGGTGCCGGTGTAATATTCGGTGATCCAGATGATCAGCCCGGTGATGACGAGACCGAGCAGCGAGCAATAGAAAAGGTCGCTGCCGTTGAATTCGGTGCCCGTGATGTTGCTGTTCATGTCGCCGCCCAGCGCATAGCTGGTCGAGAACCAGATTGCGGGGATCGACAGGACCGCCGTGACGAGGAAGCCCTTGTACATCGCGCCCATGACGTTGGTCGACGAACCGAGGCGGACGAAATAGGTGCCGATGATCGAGGTGATGATGCACACGCCGCCCATCAGCAGCGGCAGGGTCATCAACGGCACCAGCATATCGCCCGCGCCCTTCAGCAGCAGCGCGATCAGCACCATGGTGGCGCCGACGGTGACGACATAGGTTTCGAAAAGGTCGGCCGCCATGCCGGCGCAGTCGCCGACATTGTCGCCGACGTTATCGGCGATCACGGCAGGGTTGCGCGGATCGTCTTCGGGGATTCCGGCCTCGACCTTGCCGACGAGGTCGGCGCCGACGTCGGCGGCCTTGGTGAAGATGCCGCCGCCGAGGCGCGCGAAGATCGAGATCAGCGAGGCGCCGAAGGCCAATGCGACAAGCGCGTCAACGACGGTTCGGTCCTCACCGCCGACGGTGAAACCGCCGGGGCCGACGAGATACCAGAAGAAGACCGAGATCGCGAGGAGCGCGAGGCCCGCCACGAGCATGCCGGTGATCGCGCCAGCGCGAAACGCCATGGTCAGTCCCGCCTGAAGCCCGGTCTGCGCCGCAGCCGCCGTGCGAACATTCGCCTTCACCGAGATGTTCATGCCGACGAAACCGGCAACGCCCGAGAGGACGGCGCCGATCACGAAGCCGGTCGCCGAGATCGGACCGAGAAACAGCCCGACCAGAATGGCGACAACGACGCCGACGATGGCGATGGTACGATATTGGCGGCCGAGATAGGCCTTGGCGCCTTCCTGAATGGCGGCGGCGATTTCTTGCATCTTTTCATTACCGGCGGAGGCGCTGAGCACCTGCCGCGAGGTAATAAATCCATAGAGCACGGCGACCAGGCCGCACGCTATCGCGATCAAAACCGGATTCATGCGTGACTATTCCTTCCCCATGAGAAGGGCGACGCAGAAGATAGCAGTCGAGCACGTCCGACTTATTGATGCCGGTTCGCTCTCTCCCCTGATGCGACCGCCCCAAATTTGGACGCCGAGGTTATGGGAAGAAAGAATGCCAAGGGCAAGCCCGGTTATTCGGCACTTTTCCGTGCTTTCAGATCAGTGCATGAAACCGAGGCGCTCGGGCGGCGCAATGCGCTGCGCCCGGTGGGTGAGCATGATTCCCTCACCCACCCCGGCATGACCGAGCGGGGTCACCGCCACATTCAGCCGCGCCGCGATCTCGCGGATCGCCCCGGCCACACCGGGATCGGCGGCGAACAAAAGCTGGTAGTCGTCGCCGGCGCTCGCCGCCGCGAGCCTCGTATCGAGCACGTCGGGCCGCACCGCAAGCAGCGCAGCCGACAAGGGAATCGATTCGAGCATGAGGCCGATTTCACACCCGCTCGCCTCCGCCATCCGCTGCGCGTCGATGAACAGGCCGTCGGAGACATCCATCATCGCATGGACATGGTTTGCCACCGCCTGTCCGAAGGCCAACTGCGGTTCGGGCCGGTTATAGGCGGCGAGGCAGGTCTCGTTCGCGTCCTCCTGCCCCAGCCGCATTGCAAGGCCGAGCCCGGCATTGCCGATCGTCCCTGTCACCCAGATCTGGTCGCCCGGCCGCACCCCGCTTCGCGCGGGCGCACCCGTCACGGGCGCTTTTCCGACGGCGGTCAGCCCGAAGGTCCGCGGCGCACCCACGGGAACGCCCACCGTGTCGCCGCCGAGCAGCGGCACCTCGTAACGGCGCAGCACCTCGCCAAGACCGCGAATGAAGGCCGCATCCCAGAGCTCGTCGCCGGTCAGGCTGTAACCGACGAGTACGCCGAGCGGGGCTGCTCCTTTGGCGGCGAGATCCGAGAGGTTCACCGCAACCAGCTTCCACGCGACATCCTGCGGTCGTTCGTCGGGAAGGAAATGGATACCCTCGACGATCATGTCGTGCGTGAGGACAAGGTCGCCCAGCACCGCAGCATCGTCGGCAAGGCCGCGCGCGGCGGGGTCGGTCGCGATGGCGCGCAGGCGGGCGATAAAATCGGCTTCGCTCAAACCACAACCTCCGCTCGTCCCGAGCTTGTCGAAGAACCGCTCCTTGTTGTCATGGCAAGACAGAAGCACCCCTCGACACGCTCAGGGCAAACGGGTTCCAGACCGTTTGGTTGCTACTTCCGCACATCCTTGCCGATCGCGTCGAGCAAGCCGTTCGCGAAACCCGCCTCGCGCGTATCGAAAAAAGCCTTCGCGACATCGACATATTCGCTGACCACCGCGCCGACCGGCACGTCGCCGCGCGCGATCAGCTCGTAGACGCCGGCACGCAGGATCGCCTTCATCGTGCGGTCGAGCCGGTCCATCGTCCAGCCGCTCGCGAGCCGCGCGACGATCGCCGCGTCGATCTCTTCCGAACGTACAAGCGTGCCCTTGACGATATCGTCGAAGAAGGCGGTGTCGGCGTCGGCATATTCGGCGTCCTCGATCGTCGCGCCGATGCGGTGCATGTGAAATTCATGGATCAGCTTGGTAACCGGCGTCGCCTCCATCTCATGCTGATAAAGCGCCTGCACGGCGGCGAGGCGGGCGGCGGAGCGGGATTGGGCGCGTTTGTTCATTTCTGTTTCAATCTGTTGGCGACGCTGAGCGCGTGCGCGGGAAGTCCTTCGGCGCCGGCAAGCGCGACCGCGGCCGGGCCGATCGCGGCAAGGCTCGCCTCGTCGAGCGCGAGAAAGCTGGTGCGCTTCATGAAGTCGGTGACCGACAGCCCGCTCGAAAAGCGGGCGCGGCGTCCGGTGGGAAGGACATGGTTCGGACCGGCGACATAGTCTCCTATAGCCTCCGGCGTCTGGCGACCGAGAAAGACCGAGCCCGCATGCCGCACCTTGGCGAACAGCGCGTCGGCTTCGGCCGGATCGACCGCGAGTTCGAGATGTTCGGGCGCGAGCCGGTCGCACAGCGGGATCGCATCGGCGAGCGTCGGGACGACGATCACCGCGCCATTGCCTGCCCAGCTCGCCCGCATCGTCGTCGCGGTGCTGAGCGTCGGGATCACATGTGCGACCGCTGCCGTGACCGCATCGGCGAAATCGCCGTCGTCGGTGAAGAGGATCGACTGGCTTGTCGGGTCATGCTCGGCCTGGCTCAGCAGATCCGCGGCGATCACATGTGGCTCGTTCCGCGCATCGGCGACGACGACGATCTCGCTCGGCCCTGCAACCATGTCGATGCCGACGACGCCGTAGAGCTGGCGCTTCGCCTCGGCGACCCAGGCGTTGCCGGGGCCGGTGACGACATCGACCGGCGCGATGCGGTTCGTGCCATAGGCAAGCGCCGCGATCGCCTGCGCGCCGCCGACGCGCCAGATTTCGTCGACCCCGCCGATATGTGCGGCCGCCATCACGACCGGATTGATCTCGCCCCCCGGCGTCGGGGTCATCATCACGATGCGCCCGACCCCCGCGACCTTCGCGGGAAGGATATTCATCAGCACCGACGACGGATAGGCCGCGCGTCCGCCCGGCACATAGACGCCCGCCGCATCGACACCGCGCCAGCGCGCGCCGAGCCGTGCCCCCGCGGCATCGCGATAGTCACGGTCCTCCGGAAGCTGCGCTGCGTGATAGGCGCGGATGCGTTCCGCCGCGAGGTTCAGCGCATCGCGCAACCCGGGCGCGAGCGCCTCATAGGCGGCGGCACATTCGGCCTTCGAAACGCTCCACCCGCTCGCATCGAGATCGAAGCGGTCGAACCTGGCGGTATATTCGGCGAGCGCGGCGTCGCCCTCGGCCTTCACCTGCGCGATGATCGCCGCGACGTCGACCGATACGTCAGACGCGCTTTCGCGCCGATCATTGACCAGCGCGTCGAACTCGGCCGCGAAGCCAAGGTCGGAAGCGTCAAGCCGCCGCATCGCCGACCGCCTGCCGAAACTTCTCGACCAGCGCCGGCACCTCGGCCGAACGCAGCTTGAACGCGGCGCGGTTGACGATCAGCCGCGCCGACACCTCGCTGATGACCTTCTGTTCGGCGAGCGCATTTTCGACCAGCGTGCGCCCGGTCGAAACCAGATCGACGATATGCGACGCAAGCCCGAGCTTCGGCGCGATCTCCATCGCGCCATTGAGCTTGATGCATTCGGCCTGGATACCCTGCGCCTCGAACCAGCGGCGCGTCGTGCCGGGATATTTGGTCGCGACGCGAATATGGCTTTCGCCCAGCCCCGGCGGCGCGCTGCCCTCGGGACCCGCGAGCGACAGGCGGCAATGGCCGATGCCGAGGTCGACGGGCGCGTAAAGCTCCGAATAATCGAACTCGTCGACGACGTCCGATCCGACGATACCGAGCTGCGCTGCGCCGTGCGCGACGAAGGTCGCGACGTCGAACGCGCGCACGCGGATCAGCGAGATATGCGGCTGGTTTGTCCCAAAAACTAACGCCCTGCTTTTCTTGTCGAAAAACTCATCCGAAGGCTCTACCCCGACGCGCGCAAGCAGGGGGAGCGCCTCGTCGAGGATGCGCCCTTTCGGGATGGCGAAGATGATCGGTTCGGGCATAAGCTTGCGCGCCCATAAGCGGCGAGAGGAAAAAGGGCAATGAGCGAGCGCTACGACTTCATCGACATGGCCGAAACCGGCCCGAAGGCCGTCCGCACCGCTTTCGCCAACCAGGTCGCCTATTGCCGCCATAATGACGCGCGGGTCACCGCACGCGTCGTCGCCGCGCTGGGATCGCTGCTCGACAAGCCCGAAAGCGAATTCGCGCGCCGGATCGCGAGCTGGCAGGGCGCCCCGCTCGCCGACGCGCTGCCGCTGCGCGCCGCAGGCGGCATTCACGCGCTTCACCTGTCGGGCGCGGCGCACGAACTCGCGCCCATCTACGCCGATGCCGAGGATATCAACGACGGCGCCATCATCGCCGGAGTCGTCCGGCGGCACGAGGCGGCGCTGCTTCCGTGGCTCGACGGCCCGCCGCAGACCAACGAGGCCGGGCGCTCGTCGAACTTCATCGCCGCCATGCTATGGCTCGCCGACCGGGGCTTGCCGCCACGCTTCGAATGCCTCGAAATCGGGTCGAGCGCGGGGATCAACCTGATGATCGACCGCTATCATTACGACCTCGGCGCCGTGCACGTCGGGCCGCAGCCGGGCGCCATCGCCTTCGCTCCCGAATGGCGCGGCAATCACCCGCCGCAGCATGCCATCGAAATCACCGGCCTCAAGGGCTGCGACGTCGCGCCGGTCGACCTCACCGACCCCGTACAGGCGCTGCGGCTCAAGGCCTATATCTGGCCCGAACATGCGATCCGCTTTGCGCGCATGGAGGCAGCGATTGCCGAGGCGCACAAGGCGAAGCCCAGGCTCGTCCGCGCCGATGCCGCCGAATTCGCCGAGACCGAGCTTGCAAAGCCGCAAGCCGCGAACACGACGCGCGTGCTGATGCATTCGATCGTCTGGCAATATGTCCCCGCCGACCAGCAGGCGCGCGTCACCGCAGCGATGGAGGAAGCCGGCGCGCGGGCAACCGCCGATCGCCCGCTCGCGTGGATCGCGCTCGAGGCGAACCGCACGGTGCACCACCATGAACTGGTGCTGCGCTATTGGCCGGACGGCGAAGCGCCGCAAAAGCTGGCGCACGCACACGCGCACGGCGCGTGGATCGAGTGGCTGGCGCGCTAGAGCCGCGCTTCGAGCCGGGCGAGCAATTGCTGCACCGGAGCGACGGCGGCCGGCGCCTCCCACCCCGTTTCCAGCATCGATATCCGCTCGAACAGGCGTTCGCTCGCCGCAATGATCCGGCGGACCGGTTCATCGAAACCTGAGCAAATGTCCCAGTCGGCAGCGACCGGTTCGCCGATCCGCGCCGCACTGTCGTCGCGCATCGCGCCCGGATCCCCGGCGAACATCGCGCGGCGGTGGAGCAGCCAGGCGATGACATGCATCAACCGCGTCGTCGTCTTCAGCGACTCGCAGGCCAGCCCGATCTGCGCGGCGGCGTCGCGGCGAACGGCGCCGAGGTCGCGCTGCGCGGCAAAGGCGGCATGCGCCTCGTCGGCAAGCAGCATCGCCTCGACATAGAGATTTTCGACCTGCGCACGTTGCACAGGCACGCCGATTGCCATCATGTCCGTTCGCCCGCCGACCATGGTGGACGGGATGCCACGCTCCGTACCCATCCGGCAATCGCGGTAACCATCATTTGCGGCCGGTGTCCCGTTTTGATTCAGGCCGTTGGTTCAGGCGATGATATCGGGCAGCAGTTGATCCTCGCACCAGGCGATCTCGTCGCGCAGGCGCAGCTTGCGCTTTTTCAGCCGCGCGAGTTGCAACTGGTCGGAGGCGGCCCCCTCGCCGAGCGCGATGATCGCCGCATCGAGGTCGCGATGCTCGATGCGAAGCAGTTCCAGGCGCTGGGTGATTTCCTCGGGGTTCACCTAGCTTCCCTGCCACGTTCACCACTGGTCCGCAACGGGGACCATTTGACCGAATCGCCACGACATGCCGGCCGATTCATGTTTTACTTCGCCCTGCCCATCGAGTCGAAAAGGAGAATGCCAATGAGCACGTCGCACCTTTCCACCCTGAAGTCCCGCCACGCGGACCTCGATGCGAAAATTGCGAATGAAGAGCGCCGTCCCGCCCCCGATACCGGCGTGCTGGCGCAGCTCAAGAAGCAGAAACTGAAACTCAAGGAGGAGATGCTCGCGATCGCCTGATCGCCAGCGCTATCGCCCCGCTGATGCCGCCCTGTTCAAGGACGCATCAGCGCCGGCGATAGAGGGGCCCTGTCCCGAGGCCCGTGCGCCGCAGATGCGGCGGCAGATCGGACTGCTGAACCACCTGACGACGAACCGCCTGCGGATCGACAGCGCGGTCGAAGGCGATCCCGAACTTGCCTTCGCCGACCCAGATGACACGCCCCGCGACCGGTCCGACATTGCGCAGATTGACCTCGACCGCAGCCCCCTGCGCGACCCTGACCCCGGCCTCGGCCAGCATGCCGCCGGGCGACAGATTGCGCACGCGCGCGGCGACGGGCTCGGGGCTGCCGGTCAGGATCAGGCTCGCTTGCATGAACAGGCTGTCGCGATCGGCGCTGCGCGACAGCGCCGCGACTTCCTCGTCCACGGATGCCGGTCGTCGAGAATCCATTGCGCGCCCCATTTCTCATGCCGTTGAGGCACGGAATCTAAAGCCCAGCCGTTGCAGAATCGTAAATGGACCGTACGGCCCCGCGATCAATCCTCGCGCGAAATCCGTTCGTTACGTTCGTGGCGCTCCTGCGCTTCCAGCGTCATCGTCGCGATCGGGCGGGCCTGCAGGCGCGCGAGCGAAATCGGTTCGCCGGTCACCGCGCAATAGCCATATTCACCCTCGTCGATCCGGCGGATCGCCGAATCGATCTTGGCGATCAGCTTGCGCTGGCGGTCGCGGGTGCGAAGTTCGATCGCCCAGTCGGTCTCGCTCGACGCGCGGTCGGCGAGGTCGGGTTCGCGTAGCGGCCCGTCCTGGAGATGCGCGAGCGTCGATTCGGATTCGGACAGGATCGACTTTTTCCAGGCGAGGAGCAGGCCGCGGAAATAATCCTGCTGCCGCTCGTTCATGAACTCTTCGTCGTCGCTGGGGACATAGTCCGAATCGAGATTGGATTTGGCTTCGCGAAGCGCGTCTGCGCCAACGTCGGCAATCTTGGTCGGCATGAGGGGCTCTCGCGTCCTTTCCTGTCACCCGTCGCGCTGCAAGCGGCTCCGGGAGTGGCGCGCCTATACCCAGCCGCTGGCGACGATACAAGCGCCTAAGCGGGCGATAGCGACGAGGCGTGAAGCGCGGATGAACCACGGGCGATTCCCTCATCCTGCCGGCCGCCCGATGCCGCCCCCGACCGGTCGGCACGGGAGGTCGATTCAGGTCCGAAAGTTAACCAATTGCATAGAATTGTTGCGTAATTCGTTCTGTTTTGGGACAGATACGGCGTTTTTTGTTGATTCCGCACTCCCTTTCCCGCTCTCGGACAGGCAAACGCGGTTAACACAATTGCCGCGTTCACAAAGCTTTGGCCTTTTCGGGGTATAGCGAAGGTGCACGGGGGTGTCGGTCGATGGCGCTTCGCACCTGCAACGGGAAAGAAAGAGAAACCTATGTCTGTCCGAATGGCCCTTGCCAAGCTTTGCGCCTGTACCTGCGGCGGGGCGATCATCGGTAGCGGCGCAATGCAGATCGCCGACGTTCCGAAAGCACGCGCGCAGGTGCAATCCTGTTCGCCCTGCGCGGGCAAGAAGGTCGTTCGCAAGCGTTACGCCGCCCGCAAGCCGGTGAAGCGGGTGCGCCGCGTCGTCACGACGAAAAAAATCATCCGTACCGCGACCCCGCAAACGCAGGTGGTAACGCAGACGATCCCGCTGCCCCCGATCCCCTACGCGCCCTTCCCGCAGCGCGGCTGGGAAGGCGGCGGCGGTAGCGGCGGCGGCGTGACCGTGATCGGCGGCGGTTTCGGCGGCGGCTTTGGCGGCGGTTTCTTCGGCGGCTTCTTCGGCGGTAGCTCGGGCGGCGGCAGCAGCGGCAGCATCGTCGTGACCTCGACGACCACCGGCGGCGTGTCGACCTCGACCAGCACCTCATCGGGGGTGTCGACGTCGACAGGCAGCGTCTCGACCTCCACGGGCGGCGTATCGACCTCGACCGGCAGCGTTTCGACGTCAACCGGCGGGGTTTCGACTTCGACGGGTAGCGTCAGCACCTCGTCGGGCAATGTCTCCACCTCTTCGGGCAATGTCTCCACCTCTTCGGGCAATGTCAGCACGTCGTCGGGAAATGTGTCGACCTCGTCGGGCAATGTCAGCACCTCGTCGTCGAGCAGCAGTTCCTCGTCGAGTTCGTCTTCCTCATCATCCTCTTCGTCGTCGAGTTCCTCCTCGTCGGGCGGCTCGTCGAAGGGCGGCAGCTCGCATGGCCACGGCAGCTCGGGCTGGGGCAGTTCGTCGAAGGGCAGCTCCGGCTGGGGTAGCTCGTCGCGCGGCGGTTCGAGCAGCAGCTCGTCCTCGTCGAGCAGTTCTTCCTCGTCGTCGTCGAGCAGCAGCACGTCGAGCGGCGCGACCGGCGGCAGCAGCAGCTTCGGTTCGACCGGCAGCACCAGCTCTTCGTCCTCGTCGAGCAGTTCGTCCTCCAGCTCCTCTTCGTCGTCGAGCTCGGGCGGCAGCAGCAGCCATGGCAGCTCGTCGGGCGATCCGACCCCTGTTCCCGCACCGCCGATGATGCTATTGTTCGGCGCAGCAGCAGCCGCGCTTGTCGCGCGCCGCCGCGCAGCGAATCGCAATAACGACGACGCCAACGCGGCCTGAACGAATCCACTGGCGGTCCGGGGGGCTAACCCAGACCACCGAACTGAGGGCTGCCCTCCTCGGGCGGCCCTTTTTTATTGCCCGCGTGCGAATCAGTTTGCCATATGGGAAACTATTTATATGGTTCGCCATATGGTGAACCAACAGACCTCGCTCGATTCGCTTTTCCACGCGCTCGCCGACCCGACGCGCCGCGCGGTCGTCAGCCGCCTGCTCAAGGGCGCCGCGCCGGTGAAGCAGCTGTCCGAACCCTTCGAAATGGGCCTTCCCGCCTTCCTCAAACATCTGTCGGTGCTTGAGGGATCAGGCCTGATCCACACCGAAAAACAGGGCCGCGTCCGCACCTGCCGCGTCGATGCCGAGCGGCTCGCGGCGGCCGAAGGCTGGCTCTCGCAGCAACGCGCCATCTGGCATGGTCGCACCGACCGCCTTGCCGACTTCGTCGAATCCCAAACCCCGGAGCAAATATCATGAACAACGACACGACCCTCACCATCTCCCGCCTGATCGCCGCGCCCCCGCCGGCGGTCTGGAATGCGTGGAGCGTGCCCGAGAATCTTGCCAGATGGTGGATCCCGGCGCCGATCGAATGCGAGGTCGTCAAACTCGACCTGCGGCCCGGCGGCGGTTTTGTGACGCGAATGCGCGCGGAAGGTGCGACCGATTTCCAACCGCATGTCGACGGCTGTTTTCTGGAGGCGATCCCGAACGAACGTCTGGTCTTCACCACCGTCCTCACCGAAGGCTGGCAACCGGCCGAACCATGGCTCGCGCTGACCGCGATCCTGACCTTCGAAGCGAAGGACGGCGGCACGCTCTATTCGGCGCGCGTGCTCCACAAGACGCCCGAGGACAGCGCCAAGCATGACGAGATGGGCTTCCGGGAAGGCTGGGGCACCGCAATCGGCCAACTGGCCGGGTTGGTGGAACGCTAAGACGGGCTTGCGCCGCGCGGGCGCCATCGCCATAGCGCGGCGCATGCACGATATCCGCCTGATCCGGGAAAATCCCGAAGCATTCGACGCCGGCCTCGCGCGCCGCGGCCTCGAACCCCTTTCCGCCCGGATCGTGGCGGCCGACGCGTCGCTCCGCGCGCTGCAGACGGAGATTCAGGGCTCGCTCGCGCGCCGCAACGAAGCGTCGAAGCTGATCGGCCAGGCGATGGCGCAGGGCGACAAGGACAAGGCCGAGGCGCTGAAGGCCGAGGTCGCCGACCTCAAGACCGCGCTTCCCGCCAAGGAAGACGCCGAGCGCGAGCAACTCGCCGCGTTGCAGGATATTCTCGCCGCGCTCCCCAACATTCCCGCCGACGACGTACCCGACGGCGAGGATGAGGAAGCCAATGTCGAAATCGCGCGCTGGGGCACGCCCCGGACGTTCGACTTCGCCCCGCAGGAGCATGCCGACTTCGCCCCCGCGCTCGGTCTCGATTTCGAGACCGCAGCCAAGATGTCGGGTGCGCGCTTCGCCTTCCTGAAGGGCCAGATGGCACGACTCGAACGCGCGATCGGCCAGTTCATGATTGACAGGCAGACGATCGAGGCGGGCTATACCGAATGCGCGACGCCGCTGATGGTCCGCGACGAGGCCGCCTATGGCACGACGCAGCTTCCGAAGTTCCGCGAGGACTTGTTTCAGACGACCGACGGGCGCTGGCTGATCTCGACATCGGAAATGAGCCTGACCAACGCGGTGCGCGAGGAAATCCTGCCCGAAGCAGAGCTGCCGGTCCGCATGACCGCGCTCACCCCCTGCTTCCGTTCCGAGGCGGGGTCGGCGGGACGCGACACGCGCGGCTATATCCGCCAGCATCAGTTCTGGAAGGTCGAGCTCGTCTCGATCGTCCGCCCGGAGGATTCGGACGCCGAGCTCGAGCGCAAGACGCGCGCCGCCGAACAAATCCTCGAGGCGCTCGAACTGCCGTATCGCAAGATGCTGCTGTGCAGCGGCGACATGGGTTTCGCGGCACGCAAGACCTACGACCTCGAAGTCTGGCTGCCGGGACAGGACAGCTATCGCGAGATTTCGAGCTGCTCGAACTGCGGCGACTTTCAGGCGCGCCGCATGAACACGCGTTTCCGGCGTGAGGATGTGAAGGGCAACGAGTTCGTTCATACGCTGAACGGCTCGGGCCTCGCCGTGGGCCGGACGCTCGTCGCGATCCTCGAAAATTACCAGCAGGCGGATGGCAGCGTCACGATCCCGGCGGCGCTGCTGCCGTACATGGGCGGCATCACGAAGCTGACGCCGAACAACTAGATTGTCGTCAGAAAGAGCAAGTATGCGCATCCTCCTCACCAACGACGACGGCTATCACGCCCCCGGCATGGCGGTTCTGGAGGCGATCGCCCGCCAGCTTTCGGACGATATCTGGGTCTGCGCTCCCGCCGAGGAACAGTCGGGTGCCGGCCACTCGCTCACCCTCTCGCGCCCCGTGCGCATCCGCCAGCATGGCGAGCGGCGCTGGTCGTGCAGCGGCACCCCGACCGATTCGGTGATGATGGCGATCGGCAAGC
>NZ_JAEMQX010000104.1 GCF_016463645.1 Sphingopyxis sp.
GCCTTGTGCTGGATCGCCATCAGCCAGCCGCACGTCGCGGTGGCGAGCATGGTGAGATAGGGGTAGCTGCCCGCGAGCCGGTCGCCGGTCGGGGCGCTCACCATCCAGTCGGTGACCGCGCGGCACGCGTCGACGAGCTGCTGCAACTCGGGGAAATCGGCGGCGCCAGCCGCGATATCGTCGATCAGGGAGCGAACGAGGTCGCCGCCCGCCATGCCGAGCTTGCGCCCGACGAGATCGGCCGCCTGGATGCCGTTGGTGCCTTCGTAGATCGGGGCGATGCGCGCGTCGCGATAATGCTGCGCGGCGCCGGTCTCCTCGATGAAGCCCATGCCGCCATGAACCTGCACGCCGAGGCTCGCGACCTCGCAGCCGATGTCGGTCGCGTGCGCCTTGACCAGCGGGATAAGGATGTCGGCGCGCATCGCGGCGGCTTCGTCGCCCAATTTGCCGAAATCGATCTGCGCGGCGGCATAATAGGTCAGTGCGCGCGCGGCCTCGGTCTGCGCGCGCATCCGCCACAGCATGCGGCGCACATCGGGGTGCCGGTCGATCGCGACGGGGGTGCGGTCGGGCGAGCCCGCGAGCGCCGACTGGACGCGCTCGGCGGCGAAACGCTGCGCCTGCTGCGTCGCGCGCTCGCCGATCTGGATGCCCTGGCAGCCGATCATCAGCCGCGCGTTGTTCATCATCACGAACATCGCGCGCATGCCGCCCATTTCGTCGCCGACGATCTCGCCGAGGCAGTCCTCGTCCTCGCCATAGACCATCACCGCGGTCGGAGAGCCGTGGATGCCGAGCTTGTGCTCGATCGAGGCGCAGTGGACGCCGTTCGAAATCGTTGGCTTGCCGTCGGCGTCGAGGCGGTATTTGGGGACGAGGAAGAGCGAGATGCCGCGCGTTCCCTCGGGCGCGCCGGGGGTGCGCGCGAGGACGAGATGGACGATATTGTCGGTGAGATCATGCTCGCCGAAGGTGATGAAGATTTTCTGCCCCTTGATCCTGTAGAGGCCGGCATGCTCACCTTCGGTGACCTTTTCGGCGGTCGAACGCAGCGCGCCGACGTCGCTGCCCGCGGCGGGCTCGGTCAGGTTCATCGTGCCGTTCCACTCGCCGGTGATCAGCTTGGGAAGCCAGGTCTGACGCTGGTCCTCGGTGCCATAGGCCATCAGCGCGTGGATCGCGCCGGGGGTGAGAATGCTGCAAAGCGAGAAGCCCATGTTCGCGCTGCCGAGCGCCTCGATCACCACCGTGGCGAGGGTGAAGGGCAGGTCCTGCCCGCCATAGTCGCCGGGCCCGTCGATGCTGCCCCAGCCGGCCTCGACGAACTGCCTGTATGCCTCCCTGAAGCCCGGGGGCATGGTGACGCTGCCATTGTCCCATTCGGGGTTTTGCGTATCGCCGACGCGGTTGAGCGGGGCATAGACGTCGGCGGCGAACTCGCCGATGCCGGTGACGATTGCCTCGACCATGTCGGGGGTCGCGGCGGCAAAGCGTTCGTGGCTCGCCATCGCGTCGACGCGCGCGATATGATTGAGGACGAAAAGCTGTTCGGTGGTGGGCGGCGTATAAGACATGGGCCGACTTTCCTGGTGAATATCGTTGCGCGGGCGCTATAGCGCGGCATGGCCGACGGTCAAACGCGCATGACAACCGATATCCGCCCGTTCGGCGCGGAGGCAATGGCGCGCGCCGGGGGGCTGATCGGGGAGGGGCAGCCGGTCGCGGTGCCCACCGAGACGGTCTACGGCCTCGCTGCCGATGCGCGGAATG
The DNA here is from genome assembly GCF_016463645.1 of Sphingopyxis sp. Lineage (GTDB taxonomy): Bacteria > Pseudomonadota > Alphaproteobacteria > Sphingomonadales > Sphingomonadaceae > Sphingopyxis. The sequence continues at coordinate 1,774 of NZ_JAEMQX010000104.1, forward strand.
CCGAGGCGGTCGCACGGATATATGCGGCGAAAGGCCGCCCCGATTTCAATCCGCTGATCGTGCATGTGCCCGATCTGGCGGCGGCGGAGCGGCTGGGGATATTCGGCGAGGTCGAGCGGGCGCTGGCGGCGCGTTTCTGGCCGGGGCCGCTGACTTTGGTCGTGCCGCGCAGCACCGATTGCCCGGTGGCGAGCATCGCGACGGCGGGGCTCGATACGATCGCGATCCGGGTGCCGGGGCATCGTGCGATGCAGGCTTTGCTCGCGGAGAGCGGTGCGCCGCTGGCGGCGCCGAGCGCCAATGCGAGCGGGCGCGTGAGCCCGACGAAGGCTGAACATGTGCTGGCGAGCCTCGACGGACGGATCGCGCTGGTGATCGACGATGGGCCAACGACGGCGGGGGTGGAATCGACGATCGCGCGGGTGAAGGATGGTACCGTCGAGGTTCTTCGACCGGGGCCGGTGACGACGGAGATGCTGGCGGCCGCGAGCGGGCTGACGGTGACCGGCGTGAAGGGCGCCGAGATCGTCGCGCCGGGGATGCTCGCGAGCCATTATGCGCCGGGCAAGCCCGTCCGTCTGGGCGCAAGCGAGTTTGCGGACGATGAATATGGCATCGGGTTCGGATCGGTCGCAGGCGATTATGACTTGAGCGCGAGCGGCGATTTGACCGAGGCGGCGGCGCGGTTGTTCGATGCGCTGCATGCCGGGGCGGCGAGCGCGAAGACGAAGATTGCGGTGGCGGCGATCCCGGCCGAGGGACTGGGCACGGCGATCAACGACCGGCTGGCGCGGGCCGCGGTTTAGGCGGCTGCGGGCTCGACCGGGTCGGCGTGCGGGACCTTGCGCGCGACGATCAGGCAGGCCGCAACGATCAGCACCGCGCCCGCGATCGTCGGCAGCGTGACCGCCTCGTCATAGAAATACCAGCCGAAGATCATCGCCCAGAGAAAGCCGGTATATTCGGTGGTCGCGAGGATCTGCGTCTCGGCGCGGGCATAGGCCCAGCTCAGGAGCAGCAGCGAGGTCGTCGCGAGCACGGCGGCGCCGAGGATGTTCGGTGCCTGCCCCGCGTCGGGCACGGCCAGGAACCATGGCGCACCCAGCGCGAGGATCGCGGCGACGAAGAAATTCTGGAAGAAGGCGATTTCCATCGGCTCGGCCATTTTTGCCTGCCGCCGCGCGAGGATGAGGTTGTAGGCGTAGAAGATCGCCGAGAGGAACACCGCGCCGACCGCGAGCAGGGCCTCGTCCGAATAGTCGCTGCCGCCGAGCTTGCCCGCGACGATGACGATCACCCCCGCGAGCCCGAGGATCGAGGCCGCGATCGAGCGCGGGCCGATCTTTTCGCCGAGGAAGATCGCGGCCATGTAGAGCGCCATCAGCGGTGCGACGAAGGCGAGCGCGATCGCTTCGGCCATCGGCAGCCGCGCGAGCGCCCAGAAGAAGCTGAGAGCCATGCCCGCGACGAAGAGCGAGCGCCAGGCGTGAATCCGCATCGTCGCCTTGTCCGGCCATTTCGGGCGGCTCGCGAACCAGATGAGGCCGCTGACCAGCGTGCCGGTGCCGGTGCGCCAGAGCACGGCGTTATAGGCGCCGATGTCGATCGACAGCCCCTTCATCAGCACGTCCATCGCCGAAAAGGTCGCGATGCCCGCGCAGGCGATCAGGAAGGGGATGACGGGCGAGGGCGAATCGGGGCGCATGGGGGCGCCTTAGCGGAAGGTCGCCTGCCCCGCGCCGTCGATGTTGAGTTTCTGTCCCGAGCAATAGCTGTTGGCATCGCTGACGAACCAGACGACTGCCGCTGCGACATCGGCGGGGACGGCGACGCGGCCGAAGGGCATTTTGGTATCGAGGTGGTGGATGTCGTCGTTGCCGGTGACCGCGCGCGACAGTTTTTCGCCCATGTCGCTGACGGTGAGTGCGGGTGCGACGATGTTGACGCGGACGCCGTTTGCGAGCTCCTCCTTCGCAAGCGTCAGCGCGAGGGCTTCGCCCGCGGCTTTGGCCATCGTGTAGGGGGCGCCGTTCGGCGAGTTCACATAAGTTGCGATGCTCGAGATGACGATGATGTCGCTGCGCTCGTGAGTTCGGAGTTGGGGTAGCGCGAGGCGGCTGAGGCGGTGCGGGCCGGCGGCGTGGACGGCGAAGAGCTTGTCGACTTCCTCGGGCGCGGTGTCCGCCACGGACAGCCCGCGGCTCGCGATGCCGGCGTTGTTGACGAGGATCGACATGGGGCCGAAATCGGCCTCGACCGCGGCGATCATCGCGGCGCAGGCGGCCTCGTCGGTGACCGAGGCCTGATAGGCCTTTGCCTTGCGCCCGAGCGCCTGAACGGCGGCGACGGTTTCGGCGGCCGCCTCCTCGCCGCGCGTGTAGTTTACCGCGACGTCGGCGCCGGCCTCCGCAAGCCCGATCGCGATGCCGCGGCCGATGCCGCGCGAGGCGCCGGTGACGAGCGCGACGCGCCCGGCGAGGTTCATGTCGGTCATCGCTCTCTCCCTAGTCCATCAGTTCGTTGTAGATGTCGTCGTCGCTGCGGCTCGCGGCGTTGCGCCATTCGGGCGCGGCCTTGCGGTTGAGCACGGTGCCGTTCGCATCGAGGATGGCGACGGTCGGCGTGCCCCTGATCCGGAAGCCGAAGCGTTTCGCGACCTCCGGGTTACGGCCGAGGCCGCGGATATGCGGCATGCCGATATCGGCGTAGACGATCTCGTAGCGGTCGCGGACGGGGGCGAAGCGGTCGGTGGCGAGCAGGTTCGCGAGCCAGGCGCTGTCGTGGCAGCCATTCGTGCCCATGACGAGAAGGACCGGCTTGCCCGACTGTCCGGCTTTCGCGAGCGCGGCGTCGATCGCGGGCATCGGGTCGGGTCCGAAGGCGTCGCTCCTGTAGGGATCGGCGACGCCGGGGATCGTGCGCGTTTCGGCGGCAGATGCCGGAGCAAGCGGCAGCAATGCGGCGGCGAAGGCGAGGGCGAATTTGCGCGTCATGGCCGGACGATAGGTTTTGCATGACGTTTCCGTCAACGTAAGATAGCCTCCCGGGCATGAGCTGGAAAAAAGAGATCGAAGAGCTCGGGCAGCGCCGTGCGATGGCCGAGAAGATGGGCGGCGAGGAGAAGGTCGCGCGGCAGCACGGTCGCGGCAAGATGGACGCGCGGGCACGGCTCGCGGCGATCGTCGATCCGGGCAGCTTTCGCGAGATCGGCAAGATCGCGGGGCGCGGGAAATATGGCACCGATGGCGAACTGGAAGATCTGGCGGCATCGAATTTCATCTTCGGGCGCGCGAATGTGGGCGGCCGGCCGGTCGTCGCTTCGGCCGACGATTTCACCGTGCGCGGCGGCGCGGCCGACGCGGCGCTGCACCGCAAGTTCATCCAGTGCGAGGCGATGGCGCATGAATATCGCCTGCCGCTGATCCGCATGATCGACGGCACCGGCGGCGGCGGGTCGGTGAAAACGCTCGAGGATATGGGATACACCTATATCCCGCATGTGCCGGGCTGGGACGAGATTATCGCCAATCTCGATACGGTGCCGGTGGTGGCGCTGGCATTGGGGCCGACCGCGGGACTGGGCGCGGCACGGGTGGTGGCGAGCCATTACAGCGTGATGGTGCGCGGGCTGTCGCAGCTTTTCGCGGCGGGGCCGGCGGTCGCGGCGGCGATCGGCGAGACGCTCGACCGCGAGGAGCTGGGCGGCAGCGACGTGCATACGCGCAACGGCGTCGTCGACGACGAGGTCGGATCAGAGGCCGAAGCCTTTGCGGCGGCGCGGCGGTTCCTGTCGTATCTGCCGTCGTCGATCCACGACCGCGCCTTGCGGACCGGATGCAGCGATCCTGTGGGTCGCCGCGACGAGGCTTTGCTGTCGATCGTCCCGCGCGAGGCGAAGCAGGTCTATTCGATGCGGCGCATCGCGAACGTGGTGTTCGATCAGGACAGCGTCTTCGAGATGGGCGCGCGCTGGGGACGGGCGGTGATCACCGCCTTCGCGCGATTGGACGGCTACCCGGTCGCGGTGCTCGCGAGCGATCCCTCTTACCTCGGCGGGTCGTGGGACGCGAAGACGAGCGAGAAGGCCGAGCGGTTCGTGAAGATGGCCGACCAGTTCCGGCTGCCGATCGTGCACCTCGTCGACAATCCGGGCTTCATGATCGGCGGCGAGGCCGAGCGGACGGGGACGATCCGGTACGGGGTGCAGGCGATGAACGCGATCTACCGCGCGACGGTGCCGCTGGCGTCGGTCGTCGTGCGGCGCGCTTACGGGATCGCCGGGAGCGCGATGTCGAACGCCGAGCGCTTCCAGTATCGCTTCGCGTGGCCGTCGGGCGACTGGGGCAGCCTGCCGATCGAGGGCGGGGTCGAGGTCGCATACAAGAGCGAGCTGGAGGCGGCCGAGGATCCGGCGGCGCATCTGGAGGCGATCCGCGAGCGGCTGAACCGCGTGCGATCGCCGTTTCGCACCGCGGAGAAATTCGGGGTCGAGGATATCATCGACCCGCGCGATACGCGGCCGCTGCTTTGCGAGTTTGCCGATCTGGCGTGGCGCGTTATCAACAGCCGTTAGAAGAGGCTCGCCGCGGGAGCCGCCGACGGAGGGGAAGCGGATGACCGGCGGACGCCACTACGGTATGGACTGGCTCAGGATCGGGGCGTTCGGCCTGCTGATCCTCTATCATATCGGTATGTATTTCGTGCCGTGGGGCTGGCATGTGAAAATCGCCGAGCCGATCGACTGGGTGACGATCCCGATGCTCGCGAGCAACAGCTGGCGGCTGCCGTTGCTCTTCCTCGTTTCGGGCTATGCCAGCGCGGCGCTGTTCGCGAAGCTGGGCGGCAGCGGTGCCTTCGCGCGGTCGCGGAGTTCGCGGTTGCTGATCCCGCTTGTCTTCGGGATCGTCGTCGTCATCCCGCCGCAGCCGTGGATCGAACTGGTCACGCAGCACGGCTACACCCGTGGTTTCATGCATTTCTGGGCGCACGACTATTTCCGGTTCGGCGCGCTCGAAGGGATCATCCTGCCGACGTGGCAGCATCTGTGGTTCGTCGTGTATCTGTGGGTCTACACGATGCTCGCGGCGTTGCTGCTCGCGGCGATCCCGGAGACGGCGCGGGCGAAAATCACCGCTATCGCTGCGGGCGCGCTGCGCGGATGGCGCATGCTCGTTGCGCCGCTGGCGCTGTGGCTGCTGATCTATGTCCTGTTTCCGACGCATGACGAGACGCACGCGCTGTTCGACGACGGGCCGTCGCATCTTCACTATCTGGTGCCCTTCTTCGTCGGCTGGCTGCTTCGCGTGCGGCCGGTCTTGTTCGAGACCGTGGCACGATACTGGAAGATGGCGCTGCTGATCGCGCTCCTCGCTTTCGCGCAGATCGCGTGGATCGAGTGGACCTGGCCGGGCAATATGATCGCGCCCGAAGAGGTGTCTTCGCTTTATCATCTTGCGCGGCTGGTGAATGGCTGGACGATGATCGTCGCGCTCGTCGGGATCGCCGACCGCTATTGGAACCGCGACCATCCGCGGCGCGCGATGCTCGCCGAGGCGGTGTTCCCTTTCTACATCGTCCACCAGACGATCATCGTCGTCACCGGCTGGTATCTGTTGCGGGCGGGCGTCGCGGCGCTGCCCTCCTTTCTGATTCTCGTCGCGGCGACAGTGACCGGATGCTGGCTTTTCTACCTGATCGGGCGCAGCATCGGCTGGCTGCGCCCGCTGATCGGGCTGCAGCGCCGATAGGGAGAGAGGGCATGGGGGCAGCGAAGGGCATCCTTGCGGTCGTCGGTGTGGCGATGATGGTCGTCGGCGGGCTGTGGGCCCTGCAGGGACTCGACATCGTGCGCTGGCCGGCGAGCAGCTTCATGCTCGGCGACACGGCATGGACGCGTAACGGCGTCGCGACGGCGATCGTCGGCGCCCTGCTGGTCTGGTTCGCGCGCAGGAAATGAACATCGACTACAAATGTAGTTGATCTGTATTGTCTGCGTGATACACTTCGGTCCGGCCGGGGCTGGATTGGAGACAGATATGATTCGTTCGTCGCACCTTTTACCCGCGCTTCTGCTTGCCGCCGGAGTGGCGGGCGGGTCTGCCCTTGTCCCGCCGCCCGCGATGGCGGCCGATGAGGTGAGCGCCGACGCGATCGCGGAGAAATATGCCGCGCTGCTCGAACGCGACTATCTCTATCCCGAAACGGGCAAGCGTTATGCCGAGGCGATCCGCGCCGGCATCGCGGCGGGGCGCTACAAGGCGCTCTCCGGCGAGGCGCTGGGCGCCGCGATCGACCGCGATGTCAATGCGGTGTCGCCCGACGGGCATTTGCGGTTGCGCGTGCCCGAAGCGGCGCCTGGGGCGACCGCGCCCGCGCCCACACCGGGTGCCGCGGCGCCGGTTCGGCGTCCGCCGAAGGTGCCGGTCGAGCAGGCGGGCTGGATCGCGCCGGGGATAGCCTTCGTCCGTTTCAACGTCTTTCCGCAGGACGAGGCTGTGACGGCACAGGCAGCCAAGTTCATGGCCGACCATGCCGATGCGAAGGCGGTGATCTTCGACATCCGCACCCATAACGGTGGCGGGCTCGACCAGATGGACGTCATCTTTCCGTGGCTGTTCGGCAAGGAAACGCGGCTCGTGACAATGGCGACGCGCGCGTCGGTCGACGCCGACGGCGGATCGCCGATCGCCGGCGTGCCGTCGATGCGCATGGCCAAGGGCGATGCGGGCATGGTCGCGCGCGAACATTGGGCGACGCCGAATGCCGATACACGGCTGCGCGATGCCAAGGTCTATGTGCTCACGTCGGGCGCGAGCGCATCGGCCGCCGAGCATTTCGCGCTTGCGATGAAGCACACGGGACGCGGCGTGCTCGTCGGCGCGCCGACCGCGGGCGCCAATCATTTCGGGCGCGGCGAGGACCTCGGCGGCGGCTATGGCGCCTTCATCCCGGTCGGGCGCACCTATGATCCGGCGACGGGAAAGGATTGGGAAGGCGAGGGGGTTCTGCCCGACATCGCGGTGGCGCCGGCCGATGCGCTGGCGCGGACGCTCACCGAGCTTGGCGTTGAGCCCGCCGAGGCGAAAGCGCTGTCGGATGCGCGCATGCCGGGCTGGCCGATGGAACGGCGGAAGCCGCGCGGCGCGCGCTAGGACTTGTGCAGATAGGGCAGATTGTCGCGGAAGCAGGCCTCGATATTGTTGCCGTCGGGGTCGAGCAGGAAGGCGCCATAATATCCCATGGCGCCTTCGCGCGGCCCGGGCGCGCCATGATCGGTGCCGCCCGCGGCGATACCCGCTCCGTGAAAGGCGTGCACCGCGTCCTTCGACGGTGCAATAAAGGCGATGTGCATCTGGTTGATCCCGGCGCGCGAGCCCTCGATCCAGTAGCTCGGGTGCTGCGTGCCGATCCAGAGATAGGGGATCGGCTCCTCCCTGCTCTTCCCGAAGAGGAAGGATTCGGGGCTGTTATTGACCGTCACGAGCCCGAGCGGCTTCGCGATCGCGTCGTAGAAGGCGCGCGCTTTGGCCAGGTCGGTGACGACGATTCCGGTATGGTCGAACATCGACAGGGAACGCGTGGGGCAACCTCCCCGTTCCGCGAACGGGATCGGGGTCAGGCGCTGGCCAGCGCCGTCAGCGCATCCCCATCCACCCGCATCACCGTCCATTCGTCCATCAGCTTCGCGCCGAGGCTCTGGTAGAAACCGATCGACGGCGCGTTCCAGTCGAGCACCGACCATTCGAGGCGGGCGCAGTCGCGCTCCGTGCAGAGCCTGGCGAGATGTGCGAGCAATGCCTTGCCGAGCCCGGAGCCGCGCGCTGCGGGACGCACGAACAGATCCTCGAGATAGAGGCCGGGGCGCCCCTCGAAGGTCGAGAAATTGTGGAAGAAGAGCGCGAAGCCCTGTGCCGTCCCGTCGATCTCGCCGATCACGACCTCGGCATAGGGGCGCGCGCCGAACAGTTTCTCGCCGAGCCTGGCCTCGTCGAAGCGGACTTCGTGCGACAGCTTTTCATATTCGGCGAGGTCGCGGATGAACTGCGCGATGAGGGACAGGTCCGCGGGCGTCGCGGGGCGGATGGCGAGGGTCATGCAATTTTCCGTGATTGAAAGAAGCGATCATAGGCCACGAACAGCGCCGCGCCGATCGACGAGGCCATCAGCGCGACGACGAACGCGTCGAAGAGCATCAGCGCCCAGACGAGGGCGTCATGCGCGCCGAGCGCCCAGCGGTGGTTCATGCCGTGAAGCCACGAGAGCGGGGCGAAGCCGAGCGGGGCCAGCACCGCGAGCAGCAGCAGCCACGGCCAGCTTCGGGTGACCAGCGGCTTCATCGGTGTCGCCCGGTCGCCGAACAGTCCCGCGAGCATCACGAACAGGAAGGGCAGCGAGAGCAGGCTGAACAGGATCGGGACGGCGACCGGCGCCTTGCGGTCCGTCAGCAGGGGGAAGAGTTCGCCGGCCGACCCTATCGCCATGAACAGGACAAAGCCGAGGATCAGGCGGCCCCAAGCGACCTGCCGGACGTCGTACCAGCGCCCGCCGTGCGTGCGGCACCACCAGAAACGCGCCGATGCGACAAAGGCCAGCACGAGCCCCGCAATCTTCAGATAGCCGAAGCCCATGCGCAGCGGGTGGTCGCCGAGCGCGCGACCCTTTTCGAGGCTGTCGAACATGCCAAGATGGATTTCGGCGACATGTTGCAGCAGTTCGGGGATGAAGACGAGCGCGACGACGGCGGGCCCGATCACGAAAAGACCGAAGGAGCGGCGAAGATAATCGGCGAGCGCAGCGCCGAACGCGCGGACGACCGTCACGCTGCCTTGCCGTGCAGATTGTCCATGCTCACCGCGCTGCCCGCCTCGATCTCGGCCGCCTTCGCTTCGACCAGCCTGACGATGTGCCCGATCATGTCGGCGTCCTCGACATGGTGGTCGGTGACGCCCGACAGGAACACCATATGCTTGCCGTTGCCGCCGCCGGTGATGCCGATGTCGGTCTCGCGCGCCTCGCCGGGGCCGTTGACGACGCAGCCCAATACCGAGAGCGACATCGGGGTCTTGATGTGCTGGAGCGCCTCTTCGAGCGCCTGCACGGTGCGGATGACGTCGAAGCCCTGCCGCGCGCAACTGGGGCAGGAGACAACGCGGACGCCGCGTGTGCGCAGGCCCAGCGATTTCAGGATCTCGTACCCGACGCGCACTTCCTCTTCGGGTTCGGCCGACAGGCTGACGCGGATCGTGTCGCCGATGCCGGCCCACAGGAGGTTGCCGATGCCGAGCGCCGACTTGACCGTGCCGCCGATCAGCCCGCCCGCCTCGGTGATGCCGAGATGCAAGGGGCAGTCGACCGCGTCGGCGAGCTGCGCATAGGCGGCGACCGCGAGGAAGACGTCGCTCGCCTTCACCGCGACCTTGTATTCGTGGAAATCATGATCCTGCAAGAGCTTGATATGGTCGAGCGCGCTTTCGACGAGCGCCTCGGGGCACGGCTCGCCATATTTTTCGAGCAGATCCTTTTCGAGGCTGCCGGCGTTGACGCCGATGCGGATCGCGCAACCGTTCGCCTTGGCGGCGCGGACGACCTCGCCGACGCGTTCGTTGCTGCCGATGTTGCCGGGGTTGATGCGCAGGCAGGCGGCGCCGGCGTCGGCGGCTTCGAGCGCGCGCTTGTAGTGGAAGTGGATGTCGGCGATGATCGGGATACGCGCCGCGCGCACGATCTGGCCGAGCGCGGCGGTCGAATCGGTATCGGGGCACGAAACGCGGATCAGGTCGGCGCCCGCTTCCTCGCAGCGGCGGATCTGGTCGATCGTCGCCACCGGATCGCTGGTCAGCGTGTTGGTCATCGTCTGGACGCTGATCGGCGCGCCGCCGCCGACGGGGACATTGCCCACCATGATCCGGCGGCTCGTCCGCCGTGCAATGTCGCGCCAGGGGCGCAGGCCGGGATTATGATCGCTCATCGATATTGCTCGCAGAGGGGATATGCGCCGCTCTTTAGCCGCCCGGGCGCCACTTGGCAAAGCGCGAAGGGCTGTTGCGTCAAAGACACAGTTTGACACGGATTTGCAATTTTCGAGCAATTTTAGTTTGTGCGTCGCAGCAAAATCGGCAACTTCTGATGCGTTCGCAGTCACACGCCCGCATCGAAGAGGCGTGGATGCGTACGGCAGGCCGGGACGATCCGTTTTTTATCTAGGGGGATCACCCATGAAGTTTCTTACCAAGGCGTGTTTCGGCATGCTGCTCGCCGCGTCGGCCATCTCGACGCCGGCCTTTGCCCAGGAAGAAGAAGCGGCCAGCGGCCCGTTCACGCTTTCGGGCGGCATTGCGGTCACCTCGGACTATCGCTTCCGCGGCATTTCGCTGTCGAACGAAAAGGTCGCGGTGCAGCCGACGCTGACGGTCAGCCACGAAAGCGGCTTCTATGCCGGCGTGTGGGGCTCGTCGCTTCCCGACAGCCCGGCCTATGGCAAGTTCGAACTCGACGTCTATGGCGGCTTCGCGACCGAAATCGCGCCCGGCACCACGGCCGATATCGGCGTGACCTGGTATACCTATCCGGGCAGCGACGACGGCGGCGCGCCGACCGACTATTTCGAAGGCATCGGCAAGCTGTCGCACGACATCGGGCCCCTGTCGGTCACCGGGATGGTCGCCTATGCGCCGAAGCAGGATTCGCTGGGCGACGACGACAATATCTATCTGAACCTCGGCGCCGGTTTCGGCATTCCCAACACGCCCGTCACGCTGACGGCGGGGGTCGGCTATAACGACGGCTCGCTCGGCCTCGTGTCGCCCGACGGCAAATATGTCGACTGGTCGGTCGGTGCGTCCTTCGCCGCCGGCCCGCTGACCTTCACGGCGCAATATATCGATACCGACGTCAAGAAGACGGGCGTGAAGGCCGTCGACACGCTTTACGATCCAACCGTGGTCTTTACGCTGGGCGCATCTTTCTGATCGCCTGACGGGTCAGCGACCACGCGCGAAGGGGGCGGCTTCGGGTG
>NZ_JAEMQX010000105.1 GCF_016463645.1 Sphingopyxis sp.
AGCACCGCGATCGACGCGATATTGTCGAGCGTGTTGAACGCCGCCTCGCCCGACAGCTGCCAGTCGCCCCCGAACATCTTCCACTGATATTCGCCGCGCCCGATCGTCTCGCCGATATCGCCCGTCTGCGCGAAGCGGTCGCCCGTCGCGACTTCGCCCTCGGGCGTCGTGACGATTTCCTGCCGGTAGGGTTCGTGGCTGAAGCGGCGGAGCCCGATCAGCTTGAGCTTGCCCGGCCCGAAACCGAACTGATAGTCGCCGCTGACCTCATAGTTCCAGCTGTCCGCATTTTCATAGACGGTGCGGACGCGGTCGGGTTGTCCCGGCCCGGTGCGGAACCCGTCCTCATAATAGCGGTCGTACTTGCGCTGATAATGGCCGCCCAGATTGGCGACCGTGTCGCCCGCGGGGTCCCAGGTGATGCGCCCCGACAGCTTCGGCGTGTCGTAGTGCGTGTTCCAGATATCCTTGCGCCGTTCGGTGATATTGCCCGCGCCGTCATGGATGAGCGTCGGGCCGCCCGCGCCGCTGCGCGCCGAATCGTCGTTGTTGAGCGACGCCTCATATTCGACATCGCCCTTGCGCCCGCGCACCGACACGTCGCCGCGGGTGAACAGCGGATCGGTATAATGCGGGCGAAACTGCGGCTTCCACGAAAACTGCCCCGAAAAACTGTCGGCGCGATAGACGATATTGGCCACCTGTCCCGACAGGCCGGGAATATCGAGCGTGGCGCCGTCGACGATCTCGATCCGTTCGACGTTGCTCGCGGGGATGCGCGACAGCTGGGTGTACATGTCGTCGGCCTTGTTCGACGGCCGCTCGCCGTTGAACAGCACATTGCCCGTCGCCTGCCCCAGTCCGCGCAGCTGTTCATTGTCGCGGATCTGGAACCCCGGAACCTGGATCAGCATGTCGTATGCGTTGCGCGGCGCGTAGCGCGCGAAATCGGCGGGCGCATAAACCTGCCGCGCCGCACTCGTCGCCGTCGGTGCGATCTCGGTCGGCGCCGGCGGCGGCGCTTCGCCGGTCGGCGCGGCCGTCTCCTGCGCCATCGCCGGCACCGCAAGCACGGCGGCCACGGCCGCAAGACTGGTCAGTCGTTTCACTTCCGCTTTCCCCCCGCCGCGCGGTTCATCGCCTGCGCATATTCGGCGCTCACACCCATCGCCTTCATGCTGACGACCTCGTCGGCGCTCAGTTTCCGGTATCCCGCCGCGGCGAGCCCGCGCACATAGGCGCCGTCGACGCCCAGCGCCTTGCACGCGATCGCGTCCTCGACGTCGGTCAGCACGAGCGCTTCCGATCTGAGGTCGCGGATATATTCGGGTCGCACCTCGAGCGCCGCGGCGGCGATCAGGTCGTCGGCATCCTTCGGCCGCACCCCCTCGCGCGCCAGCCCGTCGGCAAGCGCGATCGATGCATCGACGAGCAGCATCGCGAGCAGGGTCGATCGCCGGTCGGGCGCGAGGCCGCGTTCGTTCAGCGCCTTCTCGAACGCCGGATCGGACGTGAAGCGGCATTCGCCCCGCCCGTCGAACGCGCCCGTTAGCGTGCCGGTGCACGACAGCGTGCCCGCGTCGTGCGCGACCTGAAAGCTGACCGGTCCGGCGGTCGCGCGTCCGAGCGCCGCCTCGGCCTCGGCGAAATAGGGACGCGTTCCGTCGAAGGTCCGGTCGCTGCTCGACCTCTTGTGCTGGATGCGAATCCGCGGCGCGCTTTTCTTTCCGCCCGCGGGCTCGGCGACCCAGCTGACGTCGGTCAGGACAAGCGGGTCGGCGGCGGCGGTCGGCGCCGAACAGGCGAGGATCGACAGCAGCGCGGCGCCGCCGGCAAGATATAGGGCCTTCATTTGGTGCACTCCTCCCACCGTGCGCCGGGCGAGCGTCATCGCTCGCCGCCGCAGCGGCCATTTTGAAACGGGTTTCGATTAATCGTCGGTCAGTGCGGACGAACGTCCGGGCGTCAGTCGCGGACGGGCGGCTCGGGCGGCTCGGGCACGGCGGGGAACTCGATCCGCGCGGTGCGGCCGTCGGCGCGGCGCGCCTCGATCACCCCGCGCTCCATATCGACGACCGCCACATTGCCACCTTGCACGGCCTTCGTCACGGGACGGGGCGTCACCGGCGTGCGGGGCTTCGCAACCGGGCGGAACCCGCCCGTCGCGCGCAACTCGATCGCCTCGTCGGCGCTGCGCATCTTCACCCCCGACTTCTGCATGTCGGTGACGAAATCGCAGTCGACCCCCATCGCCTTCAGCGCGACCAGATCGTCGATCCCGACACCCGGGAAATGCGACTTCATGTCGCGGGCAAAGGCGGCATCGACGCCAACATGCCGCGCGCCGACCAGGTCGTCGAAGTCGGCACCGGGAATGATGGCGCGCATCTGCCGGACATAGGCGGGGTCGATCCCGCTCGCCTTGGCCGAGATGATGTCGTCGGCGTCCAGCGACCCGCCGCTCTCGCGCAGCTTTTCGACATATTCGGGGGTCACGCCGACCGCGCGCATGCTGACGAGCTGTTCGGCGGTCAGCGGCTTCGAATTCGCCGTCGCCGCAGCGACCACGCCGTCGCCGCTCTTCGCCGAAGCCGCTGCCGACGTGGACGACGTCACCGTCGTTTCCTCGCGATTCGAGGCGACGGCGGTGTGAACGCCCGCTTTCGCCTCGGGCTTCGCCGTCGCGGAAAAGGCGGCAAGCGGCGCGGTGATCCCCGCGAGCACGACGAGGCTCATCAGCATCCAGCTCGCACTCGCCGGACCGCGCTTCAGGCTGCCGTCGAGGACGCGGGTGATGCGGCGCTTCAGGCTGTCCTTGCCCGGCGCGACGCCGTGCGCGGCGAGCAACGTCCCCTGATTGTCGTGACGCGCCGCGCCGACCAGCAGGGTCGCATAGTCGGGGCCGTCGATATCGGCCATCAACACCGCATCGTCGGCGGCCTCCTCGCGGAGCTGATGGCTCTCGCGCGCCAGCATCCACACGAGCGGATTGAACCAGAAGACCGCGCAGGCGACCCGCGCGCCGAGCAGTTTCGCCCAGTCGAGCCGTGCAACATGCGCGAGTTCGTGCGCGATGATCGCCTCGGCTTCACCCGCGGCCGCGACCGCCTTGGGGCTCAGCACGATCGTCGGGCGCAGCACGCCCCAGCTGATCGGCGACCGCAGTTCCGGGCTGACGAGCAGCGCGGTGCCATGTTTGAACCCCATGCGCCGCTGCGCCTCGGCGAGCGCCGACAGCCACGATCCCTCGACCAGTATCTCGGCGCGGGCGCGCATCGCGAACAGCCGGACGACGGCGAGCGCCATCACTCCAGCGAGGAGCAGGAGCGGGAGCAAATAGAGAAAGGGGGCAAGGTCGCTCCACGAAAAGACGATCGGCGTCGATCCGGCACGATCCGCCACGACAGGGACTGAAGCCGTGGCGGGTGCCGGATCGATCGCCGATCCCCCCGTTGTCATGATTTCGGTGGCGGGCACCGCCGGCGTCGCGAACCAGTCGGCGGGCAACGGCGTCCATTGCGGCAGGAACAGGATTGCCGCGGGCAGCACGAGCAGCGCCGCGAGCCCCGCATGCGCGATCATCGACCGCTCCCCGGCCGAACGGGCGCGTGCGAGCCGCAGCAGCCCGAGCGTCAGCGCGGCGACGACAACCGATTTCCAGGCCAGGCCCAGCAACATGGCGGTGCTCAACATCACCCTCTCCCTTCGCGCGCTTTGGCGATCATCTTTTCCAGCTCGTCGAGTTCCGAATTGCTCATCTCGTCCTGCATGCCGAGCAAAGCGGCGGCGGCACTTGTCGCCGAACCGTTGAAAAAGACGCGCACGACCTGGCTCAGCGCCGACTTGCGCGCGGTCTTGTCCGACACGCTCGGTGCATAGACGAAACCGCGCTCCGACTGTTCACGGGCGACGAAACCTTTGGTCTCGAGGCGCTTCAGCATCGCGCGGATCGCCGACCCCGACAGCGCGTCGGCCAGTGCCTCGCCGATCTCGGTCACGGTCGACGCACCGCGCTCATAGAGAATGTCGACGATTTCGCGTTCGCGTGGCGGCAGACTGGACAGCATTTCGAATCACCTTATGCGCTACATTTGTAGCGTGCTACATTTGTAGCGCATGCTTTGCAAGGGGTTTTGTTCGGATAACACACGGCCGCATCGAAAAGGCCCGCGCCGGTCGCTAGCCGCCTTCCGTTTCACCGGCCCGGTCCACCATATCCATGAAGTCGCGCGCAACGTTGCGCTCGCCCTCATCCTTGAACGCGACGTCGAGGTCGGGCGCCACGCCGAGCATATACATCAGCGCCCAGAGCGCGAAGCGGCGGCCGGGGTTGGTTTCGAGGCCGAAATCGACGCGCATGCGCTCGGTGCCTGCGGCGTGCGCCTCGGGGTGGACCGCCGCGAGGTCGGCGGTGCCGAAATAGCGGCGGAGCTGGTCGTCGAAATCCATGGCGCCCTTTTGGGCGGTTTGGGGCGCTTGGCAAGGTCGTGTGGCAAAATCGGGCGATCCGGAGACCCGGCCGGTTGTCATTCGCTTGGGCGCCCGATAGGGCGGCCACCGTGAAGACCAGCATCGATATCGGGACCGACAGCACGGGACAGAGCGTGCGCATCGACGTGCAGGAACTGCTCGCGACGCGCCTGCTCGTCCAGGGCAATTCCGGGTCGGGCAAGTCGCACCTGCTACGCCGCATCCTCGAGGAAAGCGCCGCGCTGGTGCAGCAGATCGTGATCGATCCCGAAGGCGATTTCGTTACCCTCGCCGACGCCTACAGCCATGTCGTGATCAACGGCGGCGACTATAACGAGCGCGAGATCGCGGCGATGGGCGCGCGCATCCGCGAGCATCGCGCGTCGATCGTCCTCAGCCTCGAATCGCTCGATATCGAGGCGCAGATGACCTGCGCAGCGGCGTTCCTGAATGCCTTGTTCGATGCGCCGCGCGAGCACTGGTTTCCCGCGCTGGTCGTGGTCGACGAGGCGCAGATGTTCGCGCCGAGCGTCGCTGGCGACGTCGCCGACAATGTCCGCCGCGCGAGTCTCGGCGCGATGACGAACCTGATGTGCCGCGGGCGCAAGCGCGGCCTGGCGGGCGCGATCGCGACGCAGCGGCTGGCCAAGCTCGCGAAGAATGTCGCCGCCGAGGCGAGCAATTTCCTGATGGGGCGCACCTTCCTCGACATCGACATGGCGCGCGCCGCCGACCTGCTCGGCATGGAGCGGCGGCAGGCCGAGACGATCCGCGACCTCGAACGCGGGCATTTCCTCGGGCTCGGTCCCGCGATCTCGCGGCGACCGCTCTCGGTGCGCATCGGATCGACGCAGACCTCGACGCGCCTCGGCACGCACGGCCTGATGCCGCTGCCCGAGGCAGGGGGCGACGATATGCGATCGATGCTGTTCACCGAATTGGAAGCGCCCGCCCAACCGCGCGTGTTTGCGCCCGAGCCCGAACCCGTCGCCGCGAGCGAGGTTCTGGAGCGGATCGCGGCGAGCGAGGGACTGCACGAGGATGTCGATGCACCGCCGGTGTTCGACATTGTCGAGGCGGCGGCGGAAGCCGAACAGAGCGACGCGGTGGTGATCGGGACGCTGCAGGAGATGCTGTCCGATCCCGATTGCGCCTTCCAGCCCGAATCCTTCCTTTACCAGGATTTTTCGGTGCGCTGCCGGATGCAGAAACTGAAGAAGGTGCCGCTCGACCTCGCCGCCTTCCGCCGCCGCTTCGCACTCGCCAGGGGCGGGGTGTTCGATCCGGCCGAGCCGCGCTGGCGCGAGGCACTGATCGTCGCCGACCGGCTGCCGCACGACATGTTCGCCCCCTTCCTGCAGATCGCGCGCGCCGCGATGGACGGCGAGCCCTGCCCCGACGACGAGATCCTCGGCCGCGCCTATGGCAGCCGCTCGCCGGGACGTATCCGCCGCCTCGTCGAATATATGGAAAAGCAGGGTGTGATCGTCGTACGCGCCGATTTCGGCGGGCGCCGCTCGATCGGCATTCCCGAACTCGGGCTCAGCACCGAGGCCGAATAGGCTCGCTCCGTCGCGATTTCGCCGCGACCCGGCATGTTAATTCCGAATTAGCCACCTTAAATCTTGGGGCCGCGCGCGGCGCGCGGCAATCCCTGCCGCAGGTTCGCACCTATAAAAGCGGATGCCAGCTCTCCTTGGTGGGTGGATCGTCCCGACCCCAGACCATAACCGACAGGAGAGACTGCCATGCCTCGTCACGGCGTATATCCGCGCGACATCGTTCCGCCGCGCTCCAAATATTCCGACGCCGGCCGCTTTGGCCGCATGTTCGGCGAACTGCCGCCCTTTGCCGCCGACACCCCCGATGTGCGCGCCGCGCTGATCGAGATCGGCAAGGCCGGGGGCATCATGGATGCCAGGGACAATCTGACCAAGACCCCCGCCGAGCTGATCACCAATCCGGCGCTGTCGGCGAAGAACAGCGACAATCCGACGCTGACCGCGGGCTTTACCTTCCTCGGCCAGTTCCTCGACCACGACATGACCTTCGATCCGACATCGAGCCTCGAGCGGCAGGTCGATCCCGAACAGATCGCCAATTTCCGTACCCCGAGCTTCGGGCTCGACAATGTCTATGGCGCGGGACCGGGCGGCAGCCCGCATCTCTATGACACGCAAGGCGGCAAGGGCGGCAAGTTCCTGCTCGAAGCGACGGGGACCGCGAACAAGTTCGACCTGCCGCGCAACAGCCAGAATGTCGCGCTGATCGCCGACCCGCGCGACGACGAGAATCTGATCATCGGCCAGCTTCAGGTCGCCTTCCTGAAGTTTCACAATCAGGTCGTCGAATATGTGAAGACCAGGATCAAGCTGACCGGATCGGACGAGATTTTCGCCGAGGCGCAGCGGATCGTACGCTGGCATTATCAGTGGATCATCGTCCACGAATTCCTGCGCAAGACGTGCGGCGACGCGGTGGTCGACGATGTGCTGACGAACGGCCGCAAATATTACAGCTGGCACAACGAGCCCTATATCCCGGTCGAATTCTCGGTCGCGGCCTATCGCTTCGGGCACAGCCAGGTGCGGCCGTCGTACCGCGCCAATTTCACCGGCAACGGTGGCAATCCGTTCTTCGCGATGATCTTTACCCCGACACCGTCGGACCCGACCGATCCCGACGATCTGTCGGGCGGCTGCCGCGCACCGCGGCGCTTCATCGACTGGCCGACCTTCTTCGACTTCAGCGACGGCAATGTGAAACCGAACAAGAAGATCGACACGACGTTGTCGACGTCGCTGTTCCGTCTGCCGGGATCGGTCGTGCCGAACCCCGATCCGAAGACCAACCCGGCCTCGCTCGCGCAGCGCAACCTGCTCCGCCACCTGACCTTCTCGCTGCCCTCGGGCCAGCGGGTGGCGCGCGCGATGAAGCTGCCCGAACTGTCGAAAGGCGATTTGTCCGATCTCAAGCCGCACGGCTTCGACGACCGGACGCCGCTCTGGTTCTACATATTGCGCGAGGCGCAGGTGACGCAGAATGGCGAGCGGCTCGGGCCCGTCGGCGCGCGGATCGTCACCGAGGTGTTCCTCGGGCTGCTGCAGGGCGACAAGGGATCCTATCTCTCGCAGGATCCCGAATGGCAGCCGTTCCTGCCGACGGTCGATGCGTCGAGGAAGGGTGATGACTTCCGCATGATCGACCTGCTCCGCTACGCCGAGGTCGCCTAGGAGGCGAAAAGGCGGCGAAGTCACCGGCGTTCCCTCGCGGGGCGCCGGTGATTCCCCATTCAACTCTTCCTGAACAAGGCCTCGGCCGCGGCCTTCTGGCTCGTCGCGGCGCTGCGGTGCGCCCTGATCCGCGCAATCTCGCCTTCGAGCGCGGCGATGCGGTCGTCGAGTTCGTCGACCGACAAAGGATCGAGCGGCTGTTTTGTCAGCGCCGCGAGCACGTCGTCGCGGCGGCGGGGAAGGTCGTCATCGTCCATGGCGCATCCTCCTGAAAAAGCGCGCGACTGTTGACCCGTGTCGCCGCACTGTCAATAAGGCGGAGCAGGGGTGCGGGAATGATTGGACCAGTGGGGGATTTTACCAAGTGACGAGCGTGCCAGCAGAAATGACCGCCATCGCCATCAGCGCGCCCGGCGGACCCGAAGTCTTGCAACCGGAAACGCGGCCGGTGCCGCGGCCGGGGCCGGGCGAGGTGTTGATCCGCGTCGCCGCGGCGGGCGTGAACCGCCCCGACGTACTGCAGCGCATGGGCTTTTATCCACCGCCGCCGGGAGCATCGGACCTGCCGGGGCTCGAGATTGCGGGGACGATCGCCGCGGTCGGGCCGGGCGACGATCCCGAACTTCTGGGGCAGTCGGTGTGTGCACTCGTCGCGGGCGGCGGCTACGCCGAATATTGCGTCGCGCCGGTCGGGAGCTGTCTGCCGGTGCCCAAGGGCTTTTCGATGGAAGAGGCGGCGGCGTTGCCCGAAACCGTCTTCACCGTGTGGCACAATCTGTTCGAGCGCGGCTATGTGCGCGACGGCGAGACCGTGCTTGTCCATGGCGGCACCAGCGGTATCGGCACGACCGCGATCGGACTGTGCAAGCTGTTCGATATCAAGGTCATCGTGACGTGCGGCAGCGCCGACAAATGCGCGGCGGCGACCGAACTCGGCGCCGATCTTGCCGTCGATTATTCGAGCGCGGACTATGTCGAGGCCGTGAAGGCCTTCACCGGCGGCCGCGGCGTCGAGGTCGTGCTCGACATGGTGGGCGGCGACTATGTGCCGCGCAACCTTGAGTGCCTCGCCGACGACGGGCGGCATGTGACGATCGCCTTCCAGCGTGGCGCGAAGGTCGAGATCGACATATCGCAGGTCATGCGCCGCCGGCTGACGCTCACCGGGTCGACACTCCGCGCGCGGAGCAGCGAATTCAAGGCGCTGCTCGCCGATGAAATCCATCGCACCTTGTGGCCGCTGCTCGCCGAAGGCGCATGGAAGCCCGCGATGGACCAGAGCTTCCCGCTCGCCGACGCCGCCGCCGCGCACGCGCGGATGCAGGCGGGCGCGCATGTCGGAAAGATCGTGCTCACGGTGGGATGAGCCGGGGGAACATTCGATTTTACCGGCGGTTGATCGGGAGGGGGGTAATCCAGGAGGATGATCGCTCCCGATGAAAAGCATGCTTTTGCCCGTTACAGGCCTCGCCCTCGCCGTCGCCGCCTGCTCGCAACCGGCCGAAACCGAAAAGGCGCCGACCGCTTCCTATGACGGCGAGGTCGCGCCCGAAAGCAAGGTTCCCGATACCGGCACGCCCGCGATCAAGCCGACCGACGTGCCGACGCGCGGCGGCGACGGCTCGCCGATCGAGCTCGCCGCGCTCACCGGGACCGACGTCGGCGGCGCCAAACTGAAGGGCGAACTCGCGTGCAGCTTTGCCGCCGGGGACGCCGCACAGCCGATCCTTGTCGCCAATGGCGACGTCGCGTCGGACGAGCCGTCGCGCGGGATCGTGAAGGTCGGCGACACGATCGAAGCGATTTCGGCGAACGGCGGTTTCGACACGATGGCAAAGGGGACCAAATTCTTCGCCAAGGGGCTGCAGCTTCGCGTCGCGCTCGTCGGTCCGGCGCAGGGTGGAGGGGAGTCGCCGCCGCGTCCCGCGACGCTGACCGCCGACCGCGCCGACGGTGCCCGGCGCGTCTTCGCGGGGCTGTGGCGCTGCGGTCCGTAAGCGCCACTTGCGACCGCGCGCCGATCGCCGCATAGAGGCGCCGCTGGTGCCGGGGGCCAGCGGCGATTCACGTCTATGGGGGCTGCGATGGGCGATTTCCCGATCCTTCACGAATATGCCGCGAGCGGCAATTGCTACAAGATACGGCTGACCGCGGCGCTGCTCGACTGCCGGATCGAGCGGCGCGAATATGACATCATGAAGGGCGAGACGCGGACGCCCGATTTCCTTGCGAACGTCAACGCCAACGGCCGGATTCCGGTACTCCAGATCGGCGACAAATTCCTTCCCGAAAGCAACGCCGCCTGCTTCTGGCTCGCCGACGGCACGCACCTCGTCCCCTATGACCGCTTCGAGCGCGCCGACATGCTGCGCTGGATGTTCTTCGAACAATATAATCACGAACCCAATGTCGCGACCTTGCGCTTCTGGATGAAATGGATCGGCGAGGCGAATTTCACCGATCTCCAGCGCGCGCAGGTCCCGGCGAAGCAGACGGCGGGAGCGGCGGCACTGCGGCTGATGGACGAACATCTTGCGAGGCACCCCTGGCTCGCGGGTCAGGATCTCTCGCTCGCCGACGTCGCGCTCTATGCCTATACGCATGTCGCCGAAGACAGCGGACTGTTCGCGCTCGCCGACTATCCCGCCGTACAGCGCTGGATCGCACGGATCGAGGCCGAGCCGGGCTATATACCGATGGCGGCATGAAACGCGCATTCGGCAAGCGAACACGCCGCCGTCATCGTAATTTCACAAAGCCCGCCGCTTTTCCCTTGCGGAGGGGCGGCGGCATCGCCACGTTATCGTCCTAAGGGGGCCGCCATCTCCCCGGCCTGGTCCCCGCAAGGAGATGAATGACCATGCCGTCCTTTTCGGAAAGCCTCGAAAAGACCCTCCATAACGCGCTGAAGGCCGCTTCGGAGCGCCACCACGAATATGCGACGCTCGAGCATCTGCTCTACGCGCTCATCGACGACGATCATGCCGCCGAAGTTATGCGCGCATGCGGCGTCGCGCTCGACGACCTGCAATCGGCGGTCGTCCACTATCTCGACACCGAACTCGACAGCCTGAAGGTCGAGGGGCACAGCGACCCCTCGCCGACCAGCGGTTTCCAGCGCGTCGTCCAGCGCGCGATCCTGCATGTCCAGTCGTCGGGCAAGGACGAGGTGACGGGCGCCAACGTCCTCGTCGCGCTCTTCTCCGAACGCGAATCCTATGCCGTTTATTTCCTCCAGCAGCAGGATCTGACCCGCCTCGACGCGGTCTCCTATTTGAGCCACGGCGTCGGCAAGGGCGGCAAGCCCTCGCCGCAGGCCGAGCCCGAGGAAAAGGAAGAGGCGAAGGACAAGGGCGAAGGCAAGTCCAAGAAGGAAACCGCGCTCGACCAGTTCACCGTCAACCTCAACGAAAAGGCGAAGGGCGGCAAGGTGGACCCGCTGATCGGCCGCAGCGCCGAGGTCGACCGCACGATCCAGATCCTCTGCCGCCGCAGCAAGAACAACCCGCTTTATGTCGGCGATCCCGGCGTCGGCAAGACCGCGATCGCCGAGGGCCTCGCGCGCAAGATCATCGAGGGTGACGTGCCCGAGGTGCTGCTGCCCGCGGTCATCTATTCGCTCGACATGGGCGCACTGCTCGCGGGCACCCGCTATCGCGGCGATTTCGAGGAGCGGCTGAAACAGGTCGTGACCGAACTCGAAGGCCTGCCGCACGCGATCCTGTTCATCGACGAGATCCACACGGTGATCGGCGCAGGTGCTACTTCGGGCGGCGCGATGGACGCGTCGAACCTCCTGAAACCGGCGCTGTCGGGCGGCGTGATCCGCTGCATCGGCTCGACGACCTACAAGGAGTTCCGCAACCATTTCGAAAAGGATCGCGCGCTGCTGCGCCGCTTCCAGAAGATCGACGTGGTCGAACCGACGCTCGAGGATACGAAGAAGATCCTCGCGGGTCTGCGCAGCGCATTCGAGGCGCATCATCAGGTGCGCTATACGCAGGATGCGATCAACGCGGCGGTCGACCTCTCGGCGCGCTACATCAACGACCGCAAATTGCCCGACAAGGCGATCGACGTCATCGACGAGGTCGGCGCGATGCAGATGCTCGTCGCCCCCTCGAAGCGCAAGAAGACGATCACCGCCAGAGAGATCGAAGCCGTGATCGCCACCATGGCGCGCATCCCGCCCAAGTCGGTCTCGACCGACGACAAGGCGACGCTCGCCAGCCTCGAAACCGACCTCAAGCGCGTCGTCTTCGGCCAGAACACCGCGATCGAGGTGCTGTCGTCGGCGATCAAATTGAGCCGCGCGGGCCTCCGCGATCCCGAAAAGCCGATTGGCAACTATCTGTTCAGCGGTCCGACCGGCGTCGGCAAGACCGAGGTCGCGAAGCAGCTCGCGTCGATCATGGGCATCCCGCTCCAGCGGTTCGACATGTCGGAGTATATGGAGCGACACAGCGTGTCGCGCCTGATCGGCGCGCCTCCGGGCTATGTCGGTTACGATCAGGGCGGTCTGCTCACCGATGCGATCGACCAGAACCCGCACTGCGTGCTGCTGCTCGACGAGATCGAGAAGGCGCACCCCGACCTGTTCAACATCCTGCTCCAGGTGATGGACAACGGCCGCCTGACCGACCACCACGGCAAGACGGTCGACTTCCGCAACGTCATCCTGATCATGACGACCAATGCGGGCGCCAGCGACATGGCGCGCGAGTCGATCGGTTTCGGCCAGTCGACGCGCGAGGATGTGCAGGAAGAGGCGGTGAAGCGCATGTTCACCCCCGAATTCCGCAACCGCCTCGATGCGATCGTGCCCTTCGGCTATCTGCCGCCCGAGGTCGTCGCGCGCGTCGTCGACAAGTTCATCCTCGAGCTCGAACTGCAGCTCGCCGACCGCAACGTCCATATCCAGCTCGACGATGCGGCGCGCGAATGGCTGACCGGCAAGGGCTATGACAAGC
>NZ_JAEMQX010000019.1 GCF_016463645.1 Sphingopyxis sp.
AAGCGAACCAGACCAGACAACTCGCCAACACCCAATACACGCGCCAAAAAAACAGGAAGAAGAGAGGTCATACCTTCCGCCGCATCCGTCTGTCGGCCCTATCCCGCATCGGCCTTCGGTTCGCGCCTCGCATCTTCATCGCCCATCTCACCTTACTTAGAATACTAAGTATATCGCACAAAAACGGGTCGGGCAAGGCTGGCGACGCTGCGAGCGGAGATTGCTACCCCCGACCTCGTCAGGCTAAGGCAATATTTAGGATTGCAGGGCAAAAGGCCGGTGGGGACCAAGGGGAGAGCTTTATGTTCCGTGTCCTCGAATGCATGGTCTATCAGCACGACCTGCGATTTGTGCTGCTTGCCGCGCTTGTCTGTATCCTCGGCAATATCTGCCTGTTTACCGTTTTGAGCCGGTCGACGCACTGCGTCGAGGTCCGGCGCCGACACTGGCTGGTCATCGCCGCGATTGCCGAGGGGATCGGTGTTTGGGCGACACATTTCGTCGCGATGCTGGCGTATCGCGGATCGATGCCGATCCAGTTCGACATCGGGCTGACCATATTGTCGGTTACCATCGCAATCGGCTTTTTCTGGTGCAGCTTCCGTCTGCTCGGCAAGGCGCCCGATATGCGGCGTAGCGCGATCGCCGGCACCATCGCCGCGACCGGAGTCGCGGCGATGCACTTCACGGGCATGGCGTCGATCATCGCCCCGGCCCGCGTCACCTATGACCTCGCCCCGATCGCCGTCTCGCTGGCGCTTTCGGGATTGTGCTTCTTTGCCGCCTTTCTATCCTTTGCGAAGATGCCCGGCTGGAAGCGGATCGCCATCCCCGCCACCTTTGCGGTGCTCGCGATCATCGCCCTGCATTTTACCGCCATGTCGGCCACCACGCTTGTCCCCGACCCGACGCGCGGCGAGGCCTTCTCCGGAACGGCAAGTCACGGATGGCTCGTTCCCGCGATCGTCCTCGCCAATCTCCTGCTGGTGGCGCTCGCACTCACCGGCGCGCTCGTCGACCGCTGGCTTACCGATGCGAACGGCCTTGCCGACGCTACGCTCGAGGCGCTCGCGATCACCCATGACGGGTGCATCGTCGAGGTGAATGCGCGGCTTTGCTCGCTGCTCGGCGTCAGCAGCGGTGCGATCGTCGGCAGCACGCCGGCGGACTGGTTCGTGGCCTCCGATGGCGGCGCGTTCGACCCGCCCGACGGTTATTCGGTCGAAGCGCACGTCCGCCATAGCAGCGACGAAGATCATATTCTGGAAATCGCGACCCAGACGATCGAATATCGCGGCCGCAGCTGCCAAGTCCTCGCGATCCGCGACCTGTCCGACCGCAAACGCGCACAGCGGGCGATCGAGCATCTGGCGTCGCACGACGCACTGACCGACCTGTCGAACCGCACTCATTTCGCTCGCGCATTCGATGCGGCGATCGACGCGAAAAAGCCGTTCGCGCTGCTGGCGCTCGACCTCGACAGATTCAAGGCGGTCAACGATGTTTTCGGCCATGGCGCCGGCGACGAAATCCTGCGCCGTATCTCCGACATATTGCGCGCGGCGGTGCGCGCCGACGATATCGTCGCCCGCGTTGGCGGCGACGAATTTCTGATCATCCAGACGACGATTTCGGAACCCGAAGACGCCCGGCGGCTGACCGCGCGTATCCTTGAGACGCTGGCGATCGAAATGGACGTCGCGCGCGATCCGATGGCGGTCGGGGTCAGCATCGGCGTCGCCCTGTTCCCGCAGGACGGCGCCGATGCCGAAACGCTGCAGCGCAACGCCGACACCGCCCTCTATCGCGCCAAGAACAACGATCGGGGCCATGCCGCTTTCTTCGATCAGGAGATGGACGAGCTGGCGCAGGAGCGCCGCGCGCTCGAACACGACCTTCGCCATGCGATCGCGCGCGATCAGCTCCATGTCGTGTATCAGCCGCTCGTCGCGACGGCCTTTGCCTCGGTGATCGGTTATGAAGCACTGCTCCGCTGGAATCATCCCCATCGCGGCGAGATCGCGCCCGACGACTTCATTCCGGTCGCCGAGGAAATTGGTGCGATCGTACCGATCGGTGAATGGGTATTGCGCGAGGCGTGCAAGGCGGCCGCGGAGTGGCCCAAGAATGTTTCGGTCGCCGTCAATGTGTCGACAATCCAGTTTCAGGTACCGAACCTGCCCGCGATCGTGCGCGACGCACTGTCGCAATCGGGGCTCGATGCGCACCGGCTCGAGCTAGAGATCACCGAAACCGCTTTCCTGCGCAACCGGCACAACGCGCTGAAGGCGCTGCATGAAATCCGCGCGCTCGGTGTACGTATAGCAATGGACGATTTCGGGACAGGCTATTCGTCGCTGAGCAACCTCAAGGCCTTTCCGTTCGACAAGATCAAGATCGACAAGAGCTTCGTCGCGTCGATCCCGGACGATGAGGCGGCGCGATCGATCGTGCGTGCGATCGTCGGCCTCGGCCGGAGCTTCAACATGCCGATCGTCGCCGAGGGCGTCGAAACCGAGGAGCAGCGGCAAATGCTGCTCGACGAAGGGTGTCCGCAGGCGCAAGGCTATTATTTCGGCCGCCCCGCCGGCGATCCGTTTGCAGGCGAAGCCCCTACCCGCCTTGCCGAACAATGATGCGCGACCGAAGGCGAAGGATTACTGGCCAAGCCCGAACTAGGCGATAGAATTCGCCGGGCGGATGAGGCACAAGCCGTCCGATGGCGCTATATGGGGGATCAATCTGGCCGGTGCGGGCCTATCGCCAAGGCGACGACGAACGGGCGATAGCCGATCTCGACCGCGCGGTTCGACACGCGCCGCAATCGGCGCGCGCCTATTACAACCGCAGCCTGATTCTGTGAAAACGGGGTGACACGCGGCGCGCCGACCTCGACGAACAGCGCGCGATCAACCTCGACCCCCGTTATCAGGCGCTACGCCAGCGCAGCGGCGACTAGGCGACCGCGGCCGAAGCACGGGATTCGCGATCTTCATCCGCCAACCCCTCGCCGATCCGGTTATATTCCTGCACGATCTCCGACAGCGCCGAAAGCGCAAGCGTCGCCGGGTCGCGCGTCGCCGGGATCAGGCCGACCGAGGTACGAAGCTTTCGCCGCATCCCTTCCGGGACACCCGCCTGACGCAATGTGTCGCGGCGGAGTTCCTGCGTTCGCCGGCTCCCGATCGCCCCGACGTAAAAGGCCGGAAGATCCAGCACGCGTGGCAACAGTTCCTCCTCCCAATCACGATCGTGAAAGACCGACAGGATCGCGGTCCAGCCATCGGTCGCGACGGGCGGCAACATCGTCCGGGTGGTCAGCCGGATCGTGTCGAAACCCGCCGCGCCCAGCTCAGCCAAGGCCCGATCGTCGGGTGAAAGCGCGCTGACGTCAGCGCCGAAGGCGGCGGCCAGCCTCGCCAGCGCCAAAAGCTCTTCGCCCTGCCCCATCGCAACGATCCGGAGCCTCGGCGGATAGCAAAGGGTGAAGCCGTCGTCGTGCCAGCCGGTCCGGCTGCTGGTGTCGCTTGTGGTGCCCGACCGAACACCGCCGTCTCCCAGCCGCAGGACGGCCATCTCGCGGCGACCGTGCCCGGCCAAGGCATCGGCGATCGCACGCGGAGCGGGGTGCGGATTGAACAAAAGATCAATGCCGCCACCGCAAGGCAAGCGTATGTCCAGATAGGGCGAGCCGGCCCCGAAACGCACAAGCCTTGCCTGCCCGTCGGCAAGCGTTCCTATCGCTTCGGCCACGACCGCCGCCTCGATGCATCCTCCAGAAAAAGACCCGGCATATCGACCGTCATCGGCTACGGCCATCTGGGCGCCGATCGCGCGCGGAGACGATCCGTCGATCGCGGTCAGGGTGACCAGCACCGCCCTCTGCCCTTCCTCGTTCCGGGCCAGAACAAAGCGCAATATGTCGGCCGGCGTGGTTGCAATCATGTACGATTTGTCCTGAAATCGGCGGCCATGATCGACGCCCGGAACATCGCCGCCATTTTGCTTGCCGCGGGCCGATCCGAACGGTTCGGAAGCGATGACAAGCTGATGGTGCCGCTCGACGGTGAGCCGCTGGGACTCCACGCAGCGCGGCGGATCGTCGAACTCGCGCCTGGACAGCATATTGCCGTTTGCGAAAGTGCCGACCACCCGCTTGCGGCGCGGCTGGCAGCTCTCGGGTATGAAATCGTCACGAACCCGCATCCCGAACGGGGGCTGTCGCAGTCGCTGGCAAGCGGCATTGCCGCGGCCGACAAGGCCGAAGCGGCGCTGGTCTGCCTTGCCGACATGCCTTTCGTGACGACCGCCCATGTGGAAGCGCTACTCGCACGCTTCGACGCCGAGACTGCGCCAGTCGTGGCATCGACGCGCAACGGCACGCCGATGCCGCCCGCGCTGTTCGCGCACTCACTGTTCGACGCGCTGCAGGCGCGCAAAGGCGACCAAGGCGCCCGTGCCCTGCTTGCCGACGCGGCGCTTGTCTCCGCCGGGGCGCGCGAACTCGCAGATATCGACCGGCCGGACGATCTGCCCGTCCCCTGATCGCAGCGCATCGCGATCACGTCATCTCCGGCAATTTGTCGATGAACTTGTCGAGGGTGATCGGATAGCTCCGCACGCGTGCGCCCGTTGCATTATAAACTGCGTTCGCCACCGCCGCCGCGACGCCACAGATGCCGAGTTCCCCGACGCCCTTCGCCTTCATCGGCGAGGTGTTGGGGTCGGTCTCGTCGAGGAAGATCACCTCCTGATAGGGGATATCGGCGTGAACCGGCACCTCATATCCGGCGAGGTCATGGTTGACGAAGAAGCCGAACCGCTTGTCGACCGCGAGCTCCTCCATCAATGCCGCGCCCGCTCCCATCGTCATTCCGCCGATGACCTGGCTGCGTGCGGCCTTCGGGTTGAGGATGCGCCCCGCTGCGCACACCGCGAGCATCCGGCGAATGCGGACTTCACCCGTCGCGCTGTCGACGCCGACCTCGACGAAATGCGCGCCGAATGTCGATTGCTGCTTCTCTTCGGCGAGCTTGCCGAATTCGATCCTGTCCTCGGCGACAAGTTCGCCGTCCTTCGCCGCGTCGCCGAGCGCGAAGCTGCGGCGCCCGACCTTGACTTTGCCATCGGCGAAGACTGCATCGGCAGGATTTAGTCCGAGTTTCTGCGCCGCCGCCTCGCGAAGCTTGACGCAGGCGGCATAGACACCTGCAGTCGAGCTATTTGCGCCCCATTGTCCCCCCGAGCCCGAGGAGACGGGGAAAGAGGAATCGCCCAGCTTTACCACGACGTTGTCGAGCGGTACGCCCATCATTTCGGCCGCGGTCTGCGCAATGATCGTGTAGCTGCCGGTGCCGATATCGGTCATGTCGGTTTCGACCGTGACGATCCCCGCACTGGAAAGCCGCACACGCGCCGCCGAATTGGCGTTGAGATTGTTGCGGAACGCCGCCGCGACGCCCATGCCGACGAGCCATTTGCCGTCGCGCGTGCTTGCCGGCTTGCCGCGTTTGCTCCAACCGAATTTCTCGGCACCCATCTGCAGGCATTTGTTGAGCTGGCGCTGGGTGAAGGGCCGGCTCGGCGCTTCGGGATCGACCTGCGTGTCGTTCAGGATTCGGAACTGCACCGGATCGAGGCCGAGCTTTTCCGCCATCTCGTCCATCGCAACCTCAAGCGCCATCATACCCGGCGCCTCGCCGGGCGCGCGCATGTCGTTGCCTTCGGCCAGATCGAGTGCGGCGATGCGCATCGCCGTCATGCGGTTGGCACCCGCATAGAGGAGGCGCGTCTGCGCAACGGCGCCTTCGGGCTTGGCGGCATTGAGGTCGCCCGACCAGCTTTCGTGGCCGATCGCAGTCAGCTTGCCGTCGGGCGTCGCGCCCAGCCGGATGCGCTGAATCGTTGCCGGGCGGTGCGGCGTGTTGTTCATCATCAGCGGCCGCTGCAGCGCGACCTTGACCGGGCGCTTCGTCGCCTTCGCGCCCAGCGCCGCGAGGATCGCGTCGGCGCGGACATAGAGTTTGCCGCCGAAACCTCCGCCGACATAGGGCGAGAGCAGGCGGACATTCTCCTTGGGCAGGCCGAGCGTCTTGGCGACGTCGCCTGCCGACCAGGCGATCATCTGGTTCGAGGTCCAGACGGTCAACTTGTCACCCTCCCACGACGCGATCGACGCGTGCGGCTCCATCATCGCGTGCGCATGGTCAGGCGTCGAATAGCGCGCGTCGAGCTGTACCGGCGCGGCGGCGAAGGCGGAGGCGAAGTCGCCGACGGCCGTATCGGGCTGATTGCCGTAAAGCACCGGCGCCTTGCCAGCGGTACCGACGGTCGCGGAAAGGTCATAGGCGCCTTTGTCGCGAGTATATTCGACGCGGACGAGCGAGGCAGCGGCGCGCGCCTGTTCGAAGCTTCCGGCGACGACGAGCGCGACCGCCTGATGATAATGCTCGATGCCGGGGCCCCCAAGGAGCGTCGCATTGTTGAAGTCGCCCTTGCCGAGCTTTCCGGCATTGGCGGCGGTGACGATCGCGAGCACGCCGGGCGCGGCCTTTGCCTCGTCGAGGTTCATCGACGCGATCTTGCCCTTGGCAATCGCCGATCCGACGACGTAGCCATAGGCCTGCGTCGCCGCGAAATCCTGATGCTCATAGGCATAGGGCGCGGTTCCGGTGGTCTTGAGCGGTCCTTCGATGCGGTTCGTCGGTTTGCCGACCACCTTCAGCTGGTCGATCGGATTGGTGGTAGCAGGCGTGTCGAATTTCATCGGCTCAGCCTTTCGCTTGCGCCAGCACGCCGGCGAGCGTGCGCTCGACCAGTGGCAGCTTGTAGGCATTTTCGTGAGTCGTCTTCGCCCCCGCGAGCAACTTTGCGGTGACCGCCTTTGCGCCGCGCGGCAGGTCTGCCTCGGCCGCCTCGACGCGCCACGGCTTGTAGGCGACTCCGCCCAAGGCGACGCGTCCCGTGCCGTCCCTTTGCACAACCAGCCCGACCGAGATCAGCGCGAAGGCATAAGAGGCGCGGTCGCGCACCTTGTGATAGACATGCGTGCCGCCGACCGGCCTCGGCAAGGTCACCGCGGTGATCAGTTCGCCCGGGACCAGCGCCGTCTCGATATGCGGGGTCTCGCCAGGCGCGCGGTAGAAATCGGCATAGGGAATGACCCGCGTCTTGCCTGTCACATTGACGGTTTCGACGCTGGCGTCGAGCGCGCGCAGAGCCACGCCGACATCGCTCGGTTGCGTCGCGATGCATGCATCACTGGCGCCGATCACGGCCAGAATGCGGTTGAAGCCGCCGATCGCCGCGCAGCCGCTGCCCGGCTGGCGTTTGTTGCACGGCTGGTTCGTATCATAGAAATAGGGGCAGCGCGTGCGCTGAAGGATATTGCCCCCCATCGTCGCCTTGTTGCGGAGCTGGCCCGAGGCGCCCGCGACGAGCGCGCGCGAAACGAGGCCGTAATCGCGGCGGATGCGTTCGTCGGACGCAAGGTCAGTGTTGCGTACCATCGCTCCGATGCGCAGCCCGCCCCCGGACGTCGGTTCAATCCTGTCGAGCGCGAGGCGGCTGATGTCGATCAGATGCGCGGGCGTCTCGATCTCGAGCTTCATCAGGTCGAGCAGGTTGGTGCCGCCAGCGATATAGCGCGAACCTTTGGTGCGCGCGAAGGCGGCGGTGGCGGCGGCGGGCGTATCGACGCGCTCGTAAGTGAAGCTTTTCATGCCTTCACCCCCGCCACGTCGCTGATCGCCGCGACGATGTTGGGATAGGCGCCGCAGCGGCAGATATTGCCGCTCATCCGCTCGCGTATCTCCATATTGGTGACTGCGGGTGCTAAGGTCAGGTCGGCGGTGACATGGCTCGGAATGCCGGCCTTGATCTCGTCCAGCACCGCGACCGCCGAGCAGATCTGGCCCGGCGTGCAATAACCGCATTGATAGCCGTCGTGGACGACGAATGCCTCCTGCATCGCATGCATCCTGTCGGGGGTACCGAGGCCTTCTATCGTGGTAATCTCGTCGCCGTCGTGCATCACCGCAAGGGCCAGGCAACTGTTGATACGCCGCCCATCGACGATGACGGTGCAGGCGCCGCACTGGCCATGATCGCAGCCCTTCTTGGTGCCCGTCAGGTGCAGATGCTCGCGCAGCGCGTCGAGGAGCGACACCCGTGTGTCGAGTTCGAGACTGTGCGCGGTGCCGTTGACTTTGAAAGCCACCTCGGCTGTCGGGGGAACCGCCGGCGCGGACGCCGCGCCCGCGGGCGTCGCGGTCGGGACCAGCGTCACCGCCGCGACCGAGGCCGCGCCGCCCACCAGCACGCCGCGCCGAGACAGCTCATGGTCTTCGGGAGTCTGCATCGCATTCCTCCGTTTCTGTATCTGTTTGCCAATGGGCAAGGGCCCACGAGGCAGGTCAGGCAGTCGATACCGCGCAGATCTTATGGCCTCCGCGTCGGCACAGAAAATTTCGGATTCGCATGAGAACGGTATCATAGAGGTACGCGGCGGAACAAGATCAGCAGCAAGAAAAGAATCGCGACGATCGGCAAAGAGTTTGGCGCACAGGGCACTGTTAAAGAATCTTGCGGAAACGGCAGTCTGGCGCCACTGCTACCGCGAATCGCTGGGACGACAGGATGACGGGCAAGCTATCCATTCGCATTTCTCCGGAGTTCACGAGCTTCGTCGGCCGCGGCCCTTGCGACCCCGCGTTCCTGCCGACCGATGCCCTTATTCTCGGCTTCGGCGATATCGGCGAACCCGCCGTTTCGATGATGTTTCCCGGCGATCTGGATGGCCCCGCCGACGATCATCTGGTCGTGCTGGCGATCAGCCGCGCCG
Organism: Sphingopyxis sp.; assembly: GCF_016463645.1. Classification (GTDB taxonomy): domain Bacteria; phylum Pseudomonadota; class Alphaproteobacteria; order Sphingomonadales; family Sphingomonadaceae; genus Sphingopyxis. The sequence continues at coordinate 8,843 of NZ_JAEMQX010000019.1, forward strand.
CATGCGATCGACTGTTCGCATACCGGCCCAAGGCCGATGGGCGCTGGTACCTGCCCGCAGACCTTCGCGGCATCGGCCGCGCCGTGGTCGCGGTCGACGGCGATGGCGAAGCCGACGACATGCTGCGCGCGGCGCGGAGCCAAGAGCTGCTCTGCCAGACCTTATCGGCGCTCACCGCCGGGCGGATGGTGGAGGTGGCGGGCACGACGTCGCTCACCGAGCGCGACATCACGCGCGTCGCCGCGGCGCATCAACTGGTCAACGAGCGCTGGCAGGAGAAGCTGACCGTCGGCAGCGTCGCGCGGCGCTGCGGCCTCAGCAAGGCCAAGCTGACGCGCGGCTTTCGCGAACTTTATCAATGCAGCGTCGCGGAGGCGGTGAGCGAACGGCGGCTGCAGCGCGCGCGCCAGCTTCTCGCACAGAGCGATCTGCCGATATCGAGCATCGGCTATAACTGCGGTTATATGAGCAACGCCAGTTTCACGCGCGCTTTTGCGCGCCGTTTCGGCATGGCACCAACGAAGATGCGCGATCTTAAGGCTGCGGTCTGAATCGCGAAGCGCACTCACTGCCAAAGCCAAACGTTAGCGCGAAATGTCCTGCGCGATGTGCGAGGCCCCTTCGAGCACCGTGCGCGAAAAGGGCGCGAAGTCGCCGCGAACGCCATGTTTGAGCGCAGCGAGCGCAAGGCCGTGCCCGGCGGCGGCGGCAAGACCTTTCCCCGACCATAATCCGTCGAGCACACCAGCCGCAAAGGCATCGCCGGTGCCGACACGGTCGATCACCGGCGCAATGACGGCTGCGTCGGTCACCCCGCAGGCATCGCGCGTATCGATGCGCGCCGTCAGCCGGTGCGCATCGGTCCCGATGAGTTCGCGCGCGGTCGAGGCGACATATTCGAGCGAGGGAAACGCGTCGAGCAGCGCCAGCGCTGCTTCGCGTCGGCGATCCTCACCGTCGCCCGAAAACTCCCGACCGAGCAGCAGCCCGGCGTCGCGATGATTGCCGAACAGCAGCGTTGCCTGTGCAACGATCGGTTTCAATATTGCCGCCGGATCGGGTTGCCAGCGTTCCCAGAGGCGGCCGCGCCAATTGCCGTCGAACGACACGCCGATGCCGGCCGCGCGTGCGCGCACGACGGCTTCGAGCGCTGCATCGGCGCTTTTCGGTCCGAGCGCGGGCGTCACGCCCGAAACGTGCAGCCAGCCGGCACCGTTCAGCAGTTGGTCCCAGTTCCAGTCGCCCGGCGCCGTCTCGGCAAAGGCGGACCCGGCGCGGTCATACACGACTTCGGCCTGCCGCATCGGCCCGCCGGGAAGGTGATAATAGAACCCCATGCGACCTGCTGGACGGAGCACCGATGCAACATCGACGCCATGATGGCGAAGTTCGCCGAGCACACCGTCGCCGATCGGACCTTCGGGAATCGCACTGATCATCGCCGCATCGCGGCCCAGTGCGGCGAGCGCAACGGCAACATTCGCTTCGGCGCCGCCGACATACGCGTCGAAGCGTGCCGATTGCAGCGGCAGCTCGCCCTGTGGAACCGAGACGCGCATGACGATCTCGCCGAAACAGGCAATGGTCCTCGTGGCCGGAGTCATGACCGAAATCCGGTTTCCGCGACGGCTATGCAGGCGATATCGACGTCGGTGCCGAAGCGGGCTGTCGCCGTCTGACCGATGGCGATCGGATGAACGCCGGTGATCGCACCCGCCGAGATCCACTGCCCTGCCTTGAGTTCGATGACGCCGCGCCGATGAAGATCGACGAGGAAATCGAGCGATCCCCACGGACCATCGAGTACGTCGACCGGGCGCCCCGCCCCAACCGTCAGGCCGTCGATTTGCGTTTCGACCTCCAGCGTCGTGAAACCCTCGATTCGCAGCTTCGGCCCGAGGAGCAGGCCGTTATTGATGCCGATATCGGCGATAATGCCATAAGGCGCATGGTCGTGGACGTCGGGCGCCGGCGAGCTCGCAACTTCGAAGCCCGCGCGAATTTCGTCGATCCAGGCGGCGCGATCTTCGCCACCGGCCGGACCGTCGGGGACCGCCCCAAGGCGCAACATCACGTCGGCCTCGATCGCACCGGCGCCGCCCGCGAAAACGGGCGCCTCACCCCGCACTCCGCCGTCGAGTTCGCCGACCCGCAGCACGGGCCCCGCAATCCGCTCGGCGCCGAGTGTTTCGATCAGCGCCGACGGGATTCGCCCGACCTTCCACCCGAGGACCGGCGCGCCGAGCGCTGCGGTCAGGCGCTGCTGTACCGCATAAGCCTCGGCGAGCGTCGTGGGAACGGGCGCCGGAAAGACCGCCAGTGCGCGCCCCGACAGGCGCGCGTCGAGCAGCGCCGCAACCGTATCCGGCGCGGCCGGGGAAGATGATGCATCGGACATCAGGCCAGTTTTGCGCTCAGCAGATAGCGCTCGCGGCTTTCGGCCGACTGGCGGCGCAGTTCGACCATCGCGCGTTCTTCTGTCTCGTCGAGCATCGATTCGAGCAGACGGTTGAAGTGGCGTCGCATCGCAAGCCGCGCGCCGGTCGCATCACGCTTGCGCAGCGCCGCGACGACGTCGGCATGCTCGGCTTGACGGGCGGCGCCGTCCTTGCGGCAGACGAGAGAATGGCTGCTCCGCACCTCGGGCAATTCCATGCGCATCCGCCACAGGCTTTCGATGACATGGATGATCGCCTTGTTGCTCGACGCCGCGGCGATCGCCATGTGGAACTCGCGGTCGATCGCACTGATCTCTTCCTCGCTCTTGCCGTCGTCGGCCATCGCGTCGAGCAACGCGTCGAGTTTCTCCAGCGTTTCGGTCGAAATCGTTGGCGCGGCGAGCGCCGCGGCTTCGGCCTCGAACAGCGAACGCGCTTCGGTGAGTTCGAAGGCGCTGACCTTGGGCAGCACCGCATTGTCGCCGGGCAGGATAGCCTCGACATAGGCACCTGCCCCGGTACGAATGTGGATCCAGCCCGTGGCCTGCAACGCGATCTCGGCTTCGCGGATCGTCACCCGGCTCACCTCGAACCGCTCGGACAGTTCGCGCTCGCCCGGCAGCCGGGTTCCCGGCGGAAAGGTTCCGTCGAGAATCAGCCGCCGGATCGTGTCGGCGACGTCTTCGAAAAGGCGGCGTTCGGCCATGGTCAGTCTTCTCCCCACACAGGTGTCAGGAAGTCCATACAATCCGGTAGGACAAGTTTGAAGCCCATGACCGAAGTTAATTCTAGATTCGCGCCCGGATACCGACGAAATATTTCGCACCATAATAATGATACTGCCGGCTACTGCCATAGACCGGCATATAGGTAGCCTTCGGTTCGTTGAAGATGTTGAGCGCTTCGAAGCGGAGCGACACGCCTTTCATCAGGTCGAGCGAAGCGCGGAAATCGACGGTTTCGCTGGGGCCGACATAACGCAGCTGGCTGTTGCCGCCAACGAAGTCCTGATAATATTTCGAGCGGTAGTTGTAGATCGCTTGCAGCGACACCGGGCCAAGCTCGTAATAGGCCTGCGCCGACAGCACATGCTTCGAATAGCCCGAGAGACCCGCGGCGGGGATGATGCCGGACGACACCGTATCGGTTTCGGGATCATATTGATCGCCGAGGTTGACGTCCTGATTCTTGAAATTGGAATCGGCGTAGTTGTAGCTGACCTTTGCGCCCAACCCGTCGAGCGGTTTCGGCAGGAAGCTGAAACGTGTCGCCGCGGTCAGTTCGAGGCCATAGATGCGCGACTTGTCGGGGCTGTTCCGCGTCTGGATGACGGGCACGGTCACCGCCTGTCCGTCGATGACGAACTCCTCGTCGAACACAACCGGCTGGAATCCGCCGCTGAACTGTTTGTAATAGAGCGTCGCCGACAGGAGGCTGTCTTTGTTGGGATACCATTCGATCGCAACGTCGGCGTTCCACGACATCAGCGGTTTCAGCCTCGGGCTGCCGTTGGCGCGAACATTGCCGATCGCTTCCTCGACCGAGGTGAAGTCGTCGCCGTCGATCGTGAAGGTGCGTCCGGCGCCAAGCGCGCTGGGTGCGGGGCGCGACATGGCGCGATAACCCGCGACGCGCAGCAGCGTATCCGGCGCCACCTCGAAGATCGCGTTGACGCTGGGCAAGATGCGCGTGCTGCTGCTCTTGATCGTCACCGTTTCGAAATCGTCGGTGGTGTCGAGACGGATGGTGCCGTCGCCATTGTCGATGATGACGAGGTCGCTGCGCAGGCCGTTCGAGGTGACGTCGGTCTTGACGACGCGCACGCCGATGTTGCCACGGACCGGCATGTTGCCGAGGTCGGCGTCGTAATCGGCCATGATATAGCCCGCGAGCGTGCGTTCGGTGACGTTGCGGTTTGCCGGCGAGCGCTTGTCGTTGAGCGCGCCCGGGTCCTCGCTCCCTGTATATTCGCGGAACAGGCAGTCGACGTCGAAGGTCGCCCAGCTGTTGATCGTGTTGCCGTCGGCGGCCGACAGGAACCCGGTCTGCGGGAAAGCCCGGTTACGACACAGATTGTTGATCCGGCGCTCTTCGTCGATATCGGAGGTCAGGTCGAAGTCCTCGTTGCGCACGTCATAGTCGCGGTAGGTCATTTCCGACCAACGAACGCCAGCCGATAGCTTGCTGAGGAAACCATCCATCTCGTAGCCCGCGTCGAAGCGGCCGGCGACGATCTCGTTGCGCCGGCGGCTCTGGTCGCGGCGGAAGCGTGCGTCGTCCCAGAAGAGATCGTGATTGTTGAGGTCGAAGCGCGGATCGATCGTGATCGTGGGTACGAAGCTGCCCGGCGTGATCTCGTAAGTATAGGGAACACGGATGTTATTGTTCTGGGGACCGGCGAAGAAGTTGAGGTTGCCATTGAGGTCTCGCTGATCCGTGCGCAGGCGGACGTTGCGTTCGTCCTCGACGCGGATGGTGCGTGAATAGCTGCCATCGACGGTCAGTGTCAGGCGGTCGTTCGGCTGCCATTCGACAGAGAGGCCGCCGCCCAGATATTCCTCCGAGCGCGACAGTTCGGATCCGTTCGATTCGAGCGCGCTCTGCCCGCGCAGGCTCTGGATGATGCCATTTTCGTCGTAGACGACGTCGGTCAGACTGCGTCGCGCTTCGGAGATATTCAGATCGCGGCGGCTCTCGACGAAGGTGCGGTCCGAATATTGGACGTCGAGATTGATGTTGAACTGGTCCGACGGCCGCCACTGGACCGAACCGAAGATCGCGTCGCGCTTGTCGGTCTCGCTGATCTGGCGGAAGGTATAGGCGTTGGGGACGAGATAGAAGGGCAGGTTCTGTCCATATTCATCGCGCGTATATTCGTTGCAATTGTTGTTCGCGACGACGGGCGAGGCCTGGCACGCGGTCCAGGTTGTCGAGGCGGCGTAGGTTTCCTCGGGATTGTTGGTGTCGTTGCGCTGGACGCCGACCGCGATGCCGATCGTGTCATTCGCGAACTGGTCGACGTAGCTCAGCGTCCCGCGCCAACCGATGCCGCCCGATCCGACGATGCGGTCGCCATAGGGATTATATTGCGCCTTGACCTCGCCCTGCAGGCGGCGCTTGCCGAAGTCGAGCGGACGTAGCGTCCCGATCTCGATCGTGCCCGCGACGCCGCCTTCGACGAGGTCCGCCTGCTGCGTTTTGTAGATCTTGATATTGTTGACGAGTTCGGACGGGAACTGATTGAAGTTCACCGAGCGGTCGCCGCTGCCGTTCGTCGCGTCGCGGCCGTTGAAGGTCGCGTTCGAGAGGAAGGGGCCGAGCCCCCGCAGTGCGATTTCGGAGGCATCGCCCTTTTCGCGGTGGGTCGTCGCGCCGGTGATCGTCTGGATTGCCTGCCCGACCGAGAGCGCGGGCAGGTCGCCGATGTCATCGGCCGACAGCGCGTCGACGATCGCTGTTTCCTCGCGCTTCGTGTTGATCGAATTCTGGATCGTCTCCCGGATGCCGGTGACGACGATCGCATCCTCCTCATTCTCGGCCTGTGGCGCAGGCGCATCCTGCGCCATGGCGGGCCCGGCCGCGACCAGCAGCGTCGAACCGGCACCAGCCAGCAGCGCGGCGCGCAAGTTGCGCGCGCGGATCGGATTGCGAGAATTCACGTCGTCTCTCCCTGAAACTGATTCTGTTCTGACCAACATGTCGAACATGGCAGCCAATTTGTCAACAATGGTGTATGGCAAATTGGACTAACCAATTTGCCATACACTTTTTGTCAGCGCACGAGCTGACTCCGAAGCCCCGGTACGGCGCGCGCAAGCGCCTGCGTCACCAGCTTGGCGGTAACCTCGGCACCAACGTCGCCGAGATGCGTATAATCGAACTTGCGTGTCACCTGTCCGCGTGCGCCGTCGCCCGCGATCGGCGCGGGTTCGGGCGGCGCCGGACGCGCGGTCAGCGTCGTGCCCGCCTTTGCCGCTGCGAGTTCCTCGTCGGTTGGCGGAACCTGCGCGAGCTTGGTCGACATCTCGGCGCCCATTTCCTGTGCCTGCGCGGCACTGAGTGCGTTCAAATCGACCAGCGGCACGTCCATCGCCTTCGCAACACCGCGCACCCCGTCTGACCAGCTCACGAGCGTGTTCCGGAGCTTGCCGCCTCTGAACTCGCGGCGTGTCAGCGGGGTAACGAGGACGGGCGTCGCACCCGCGGCCCTCACCTCCTCGACGAAGCGACGGAGATTGGCGGGAAATTCGGTCGTCTCGTCGGTCCAGCGTTCGGACTTCGATGACTGGTCGTTATGCGCGAACTGGATCAGCACCCAAGTACCGCGATATCCGGGCACCTTCGCTTCGGCGAGCGCGATGTCCCAGCCACCCTCCTGCCGATAGCTTCGCGTGCTGCGCCCGCCGCGCCCCGCATTGAGGCACGCGACCGACGACTTGACGTGATGCGCGCAGAACGCCCCGCCCCAGCCGCTGTGCGGCGCCATTGTCGAATCGCCGACAAGGATGATCTTGTACGGCTCGAGCGGCGGCGCATCAGTCCGCTCGCGGGTCTGGGCCTGCGCCCCGCTTGCGAGCAGCGCGCAGACGGTCATGGCGACGAGCCGGCGCATCAGGAGAAGCCCAGTCCGCCGTTGATGTCCAGACAGACGCCCGCGAGGAAGCTCGCCGCCGGCGAAGCGAGATAGACGATCGTGTCAGCGACCTCGTCGGGGTGACCTTCGCGGCGCAGCGGGGTGTTGCCGGCGGTCGCGGCGCGCCCTTCGGGTTTCGAGAAAATGTCGTGGAAGCTGGTGCCGATCAGGCCGGGGCAGACCGCATTGACGCGGATGCCCTGCGGCCCGAGTTCCTTGGCCATCGAGCGGGTATAGGTCATCAGCGCGCCCTTCGCGGTCGCATAGACCGAAGCGCCGGGGCCGCCGCCGTCGCGGCCGGCGAGCGACGAGACGTTCACCACCGCCGAACCTTCGCCGAGGAAGGGCTGCGACGCCTGGAGGACGAGGAAGGCCGATTTGAGGTTGAGCGTCATGACATGGTCGAAGAACTCCTCGTCCATCTCGCTCAGCGTCTTGCGCGCGACCATGCCGCCCGCGAGGTTGACGAGGATGTCGAGCCGGCCGCTGAACGCGACGCCGACCTCGTCGAGCATCGCGCGGACGGCGTTGCTGTCGGTGACGTCGGCCTGAACGAGGAAGGCGTCGCCGCCCGCGTCCTTGATCGTCTTCAGCGTGTCCTCGGCGGCTTCGCGGCCGCTGTTGTAGTTGATCGCGACGCGGACGCCGGCGCGCGCGAGCGCGATCGAGACCGAGCGGCCGATGTCGCGGCCGCCGCCGGTGACGAGCGCGGTTTTGCCCTGGAGAGTCATGTGGTGCATTTCCTTATTCTTGATCGTGGGTGGGTTGGGTGGCGACCGGTTCAACGCGACCGCCGACCAGCCAGAAACACAGGAATGAAATCGGGACGATCGCCGCCGAGAGCGCGAAGATCGGCGCGTAGCTCGTCTTGGTGAGTATGGGGACGAGCCAGGTGGTGATCAGCGTGCCCGCGACCGCGGCGGTGCCGCTGATCCCCGCGAGGCTGCCGACCGCGCCGCCGCCGAAATAGTCGCTCGGCAGCGTCTGGATGTTGCCGATCGCCATCTGGAAGCCGAAGAGGATGCACGCGATGAGCAGCACCGCGGTCAGCGGATCGCTCGCGCCGATGGTGAAGAGCAGCGCGGGCAGCATGATCGCACAGCCGATCGCGATGCTGAGCGTGCGCGCCTTGTGGACGCTGCCGCCGCCGGTGATGATCCGTCCCGCGAACCAGCCGCCGAACAGGCTGCCGAGCATCGCGCCGACAAAGGGCACCCAAGCGAAGAGGCCGATCTGCTTGACGTCGAAGCCGAAGGTTTCGGCGAGATAGATCGGCAGCCACGACACGAAGAGCCACCAGACGGGATCGAGGAAGAAGCGCGACAGGATGACGCCCCAGCTTTGGCGATAGCGGAGCAGTTCGCCCAGGGGCACGCGGCGGTCGTCGCCCTGTCCCGCCTCGGTGCGGCCGGTCAGGATATAGGCGCGTTCTTCCTCGCTGATCCCCGGATGCTTGTCGGGGTCGGCCTTGTAGAACCAGAGCCAGGGCACGAGCCAGATGAAGCCGAGCACGCCGATGAGGAGGAAGGTGCCGTGCCAGCCGAACTGGACGAAGAGCAAGGCAATCAGCGGCGCCGAGATGATGCCGCCCAAGGAGGCGCCGGCGTTGAAGATGCCCTGCGCCAGCGCGCGTTCGCGCGAGGGGAACCAGAGCGCGTTCGCCTTGGCCGCGCCGGGCCAGTTGCCCGCCTCGCTGATCCCGAGCGTCGCGCGCAGGAAGACGAGCAGCGGCATCGAGCGCACCAGCGCGTGCGCCGCGATCGACAGCGACCAGACGACGATCGAGAGGGTAAAGCCCATCCGTGTGCCGATCGCGTCGAAGATGCGCCCGAAGAGCGACTGGCCGAAGGCGTAGAAGATCATGAAGATCGTCACCAGCAGCGCATAATCTTCCTTCGAAGCGCCGATTTCCTTCGACACCTCGGGCCACATGACGGCGAGCGCGTTGCGGTCGATATAATTGATGACGGTGGCGAGCGCGATCAATCCGATGACGCACCAGCGGAAGCGACCCTTGATATTGCTCATTTCTTCGCTCCGGTTCTGGCGAGATCGAGGCGGCCGACGGGGCCGGTCCAGGCGAGGGTTTGGCCGTCGATGGCGAGGCTGTGCTTCGCATCGGCGGCCGTATCCTCTGCGACGGCGATGGCGATGCGGCGGCCGTCGACGAGGGTGACGAGGACGAGATCGGCGCCCTTTTCCTTGCGATGCTCGAGCGCCGCGACGCGCGCGCTGCTCGCAACGACGGTTTCGGCCGCGGCGTCATAGGCACCATGCGGTTCGAGCAGGCTGACGAAGGTCGCGTCCGCGGCGCCGTCGACGCGCTGGATCAGCGCGGGCTCGCGGCGCAGGTTGAACTCGGGATCGTTCGCGCCGCTTTCGGCGAGGATGAAGCGCGCGCCCGCGGGCGGCAACATATGGTAGCTATAGAAGCGGCTGCCCTGCATCCACGTCAGCCGCGCCTTGCCGGCCTTGGTCCCGATCCCGTCGACCCACAGATGCTGGTAGCCGTTCGCCTTCCCCAGCACAGGGCGCTCGGCGAGATTGCGGTCGAACGCGACGTCGCTGTCGATGATATGCCCCGAAAAATGCAGCGGCAGGTCATAGACATGCCTGCCGCTGCCAGTTCCGTGGAGGATATCGAGCGTCAGAGGATTGGCGAGGCCGTCGACCGTGATCAGCAGCAAAGCGCGGCGGATTGCGACGCCCTTGTAGGCGCTGTCGATCTCGGCGATCGTATAGCGGGTCGGCCCTTCGAGCGATGCGGCAAGCTGGCGCGTTCCCTGTTTTTCGCCTGCTTTCCAGTCGCCTGCGAAGTGGCTTTGCTCATCGACGACAAGCGTGTTGTGCGCGATCGTCGCGCTCGCCCAACTGTCGTTTTCGGGGAGGTAGCGCCCGCCGCGCTTCGCCTCGACATTGAGGAAGCGTGCGGCGCCATAGTCGGTCACGACCGCGCCGGTCTCGTCATAGTAGAGCCAGCCGAGCCGGTCGAAATGGCCGTGCCCCATGCCCTGCACGGTGTTCTTGGCGACGAGCAGCGGGCCCGAGGGATCGGTGTTGGTGCGCAGCAGCACGAGCGCGCCGCCCTTGCCGTCGGGGCCGTCGGACAGCAGCCGCGAGCCGAACGGCCAGGGCTTCGCCTTGCCCGCCGCGAGATCGGCGGCCATCGCCTGCCCTGCCGGGGTCAGCACAGTGCGCCCCTGCCAGTTGGCGATCGACAGGAAGGCCGGGTCCTTGGTCGCGCCATAGGCGATGGCGACGGCGTGATAGAGTTCCTCGGTGCGCAGGCTCTTGTCGGGCATCGCGTCGTTGATCGGCAGGAAAGTGCCGTCGTGGGTCAGGTCGATCGCGGTGCGGATCGCCTTGAGCACGATGCCGCCCCGATATTCGAAAATCTTTCGGTCGGGATCGTTCGCCGCGATCGCGGCCGCGAAGACGACGAAAGGTTGCAGCGCATAACGTTGATAATAGGGCCCTTCGGCATAATAGCCGTCGGGCGAAAAGAGCAGATCGAGCTGGCGCAGGAAGCCCGCCTTGCCGCTCTTGTCGAGCCCGAGCAGCGCCTTGTCGACGAGGTCGCGGTCGCCGAGCAGATAGCCCGACAGGCCGACGCCCGCCGCCGCCCAGGTCGCGTGATTGTGGATGCGGTTGATCACCTCGGGCGACTCGTCGGACAGGAAGCGCGCCATCGGGCGGATCACATTGTCGTCGATCCGCTTGCGGTCGGCAGCGGAGAGCGCATCGCGGATTTCGGCATAGCCCTGCAACGCGTTGACGAGGAAAACGCTGTCGTTGAGGCTCTGCCAGAACAGGCGACCCGCGTTCTGGTTGGCCTTTGCGGGGTGCGGCCCGAGCCCCGGATAGAGATCGGCATAGGCCAGCAAAAGGTCGCGGACATGGTCGCGGTAGCGCGCTTCGCCGGTCAGGCGGAAGAGCTGGCCGCCTTCGAAGATGATGCGGTAATTGCGCTTGTGCTGTTCGTGGGTGAAGCCGCCGCCGGGATCCTTGGGGACGGGCACGTTGATGCCAGCCTTGATCGACGCATCGACGTCGCGCCGCGCGCGCTCGATTTCGGCGGCGAAGAGAGGCGCGAAGGCCTGCGCCGAAGCGGCGGGCGGGGCCTGCGCCGCGGCCGGGATGACCGGCAGCGTCGCGGCGGCGAGCAGGAGCGCAAGCGTGCGGGTCACGGGTGCGCCTCGACGATATTGCCGGTGACCTGCCCGCGCGGCGGGCCTTTCCATGCGAGTTCCTCGATGCGCGGCGCGGGGGTCGCGGCGAAGGCGTTCGACGCGATGCGCGTTTCGGGCGCGCCGACCGAATGGATGACGACGATGCCGTCCGATTTGGCGAAGCTGTTCTGCGCGATTTCGGTATGCTGGGCGCCCGATATGCGCAGCGACGCGCCGTCCGCACCGCTATTGGCGACGCTCGAGCCGGTCATCGCGAACCAGGGGCCGAACGTGCTTTCGTCGGTGCCCTTGCGCAACAGGTCGGCGACCATCGCGACGCCGGCGAAGCGGCTGCCGCTGATCGTCAGCCGCTCCATCGGATACCAGCCCTTCGGCTCCTGCTCGCCGGTCGCGGCGACGACGACGCCCATTGCGGAAAAATCGCTGTTGGTGATCGTGACATCGTCGGCGAAGGTGCCCGGCGCCATCGCGATGCCGTCGAGACGGCCCTTGCCCGGACCGCGCACCGACAGGCCCTTGAGCGCGATGCTGTAATTGGGCGCGACGCCCGGAGCGACCGCGATCAGCGCGCCGTCGCCGGGCGATGCGCTTGCGTCCACCGACAGATTTTCGAGCCGCAGCCCGCCGCCGCCCTCGATCCGTGCGAGGCTCGACGCGACGCGCAGCACGGGCTTCGCATCTTTCGCGCCCGCGATGATCAGCCGGTGGCGCACCGTCAGCGGCGCGGCGATGTCATAGGTGCCGGTGGCGAGCGCCAGCGTGTCGCCGGCCTTCGCATCGGCGACAGCCTCTGACAGCGAAGCATTCGCCGCGATTGGCCGTGTGACGCCGGCGCCGAACGCCGCCTCCGGAGCATCGCCGCGATACCAGTTGGCGCCGACCTCTTCGCGCGTGACGGGTTTGAGGTCGCGCGGCGCGCCGACGGCGGCGAGCGCGGGGTCGGTGGGATAGAGGAGGCCGTTGGCGGCGCGTTCAAGCTTGACCTCGCGCTGCTCGACGCCCGCGCCGAGAAGCGGTTTTGCGACCTTCGCCTCGACATTGCCCGCGAAGGCGATGCCGCTGATCTCGCCTTCGGCGCGGAACGGGTCCTCGCCCTTCGCGCCGACGATCAGATTGCGATCGAACCGGCTGTCCACGGGTGGCGCCGAGCGTTCGGCGTCGGCGCCCGCCGCGAGCGTGATGCGCGCGACGTCGATGAGGCTGTTGCCCTCGATCCGCGCATTCGCGACCTGATGATAGCGGTTGATCACCGAATTCGGCACGCCGTTCATCACGGTGATCGCGCTCTTGAACGAGCTGCCCGCGAGCCCTTCGAAATAATTGTCGCGCACGATCTGGTCGCGGTTGATGATACGCACGCCGCCGGTGTCGGGCACGCCCTTGCCGAAGAAGATGTTGCGCTCGACGAGGTTGCCGTTGCCGTGGCGGAGCACGAAGGCGCCCTGCGCTTCGAGCACCAGATTTTCGCGGATGATATTGCCGCCCGACTTGACCGAGACGATCTCAACCTCGCCGCTCGTGCGGTCGAAGATGTTGCGTTCGACGACCGTGTGGCTGTCGGACAGCGATTCCTCGCTGGTGCCGATGCGGATCGTCTCGCCGCCGTTCGAGCCAAGCGGCGGACGCGGGCCGAAATAATTGTGATCGATGCGGTGGCGATTATCGAGCGGGTCGCCCGCGCGGCGGATCACCGCGAGCGTCACGCCCGCGTTGGTCTTGCCCTCGAAATGCGAATGATCGACGCGGTTACCGGTGCCGTAGAGCGCAACCCAGATATCCTCGGCGCGGCGGTCGGCCTTGCTGAAACCGTCGATGACGGCCTCGGTGACGCGGCTGTCGGAAGCGAGCGTTTTCGAATCGCGGCGAAAGCTGATGACCTCGCCTGTCGGGCTCGCGCCATTTTTGAAGACGAGACCCGAAACGAGAAGATGCTTTCCGCCGATGCGCAGGTTCGACTGGCCGGTGAGCAGCACCTTGCCCCTGGTTTGCGCGGTCAGCGCGATCGGTTTGGTGGCGGTGCCGTTGCCGGTGAAGACGATCTGGAAATCGCGCCATTCGCCGTCGGCGAGGATGATCGTGTCGCCCGGCTGCGCCTTTTTCACCGCGGCCTTATATTGCGCCTGATCGGTCACAAGCAGGTCGCGCGCCAGCGCCGGATGCGCGGTCGAGGCCAGCATCACTAGTGTTAGAATCGCCCTTATCTGCACCGCGCCTCACCCTTTTTGTGATTCTTGGCCATTGGACTATACAAGAGGTAGGACAATATCAACCGGTTTTCGGTATAGAATATAGGTTGACATATTGGTCTGACAAAGCGAGCCTCTCTCCAAACAAAGCCAATGAGGGAGAGTGGGATGATTCGGGGCAGCCTCGTGCGCGGTTCGCGCGGCAACTTCAATTTTGCGGCAGCGCTGTTGGGCACGACGGCGATGGCGCTGCTGGCCGTTCCTGCCCTCGCGCAGGAAACGGCAACGCAGGATACGACTGCGGCCGAAGAGGCGGGCGATGACGCGATCGTCGTCACCGGCATCCGCAGCTCCCTCGCCAACGCGCTGGGCGAAAAGCGCACCTCCGACAATATCGTCGAGGTCATCCAGGCCGAGGATATCGGCAAGCTGCCCGACCAGAATCTCGCCGAAGTGCTCGAAAATGTCACAGGGGTTCAGATCACCCGCCAGGCCGGCGTCGGCAATGCTGTGCAGATCCGCGGCACCGATGCCAACCGCACCGAAATCAACGGCGTGTCGACGATCGGATCGGGTGCGGGGCGCTCGGGCATCAGCTTCGAAGACCTTCCCGCAGCACTGATCGCTTCGGTCGAAGTCACCAAGGTTCCGACCGCGCAGACGATCGAAGGCTCGGTCGGCGGTACGATCAACCTGCGCACGATCCGCCCGCTCGAACTTCGCGACCCGCTGATCGCCGCGCGGGTACAGATGGAAAACAGCGATCTGTCGAAATCGACGCTGCCGCGTGTGTCGGCGACGCTCGGCAACAATTGGAACACCGGCATCGGCGAGATCGGCATCGTCGTGAGCGGCAGCTATGCGCAGCAGGACGTCGCGTCGTTCAAGCCGCGCGTCGACCGCGACGCGCTGGTCCTTCCCGGATCGGGTCCGAGCGCCGAGGCCTTCCCCTTCCTGCGTATCCAGTTCCTCCAGCAGGGGCTCGAAAATTACGAATATGAGACGTATAACGGTACCGCCGCGCTCGAGTGGAAACCCAACGACGATCTCAAATTCTATTTCGACGCGACGCTGAACAATCAGCGCCGCGGCCAGCAGAGCCACCGCGTCCAGATTTCGGGCACCGCGACACCTTCGGTCGTCGACGCGATGAATAATACCGATTTCGAAACGGTCGATTTCGGTACGCTCGACGGCCCGAACGGCCCGATCGACCTCGGCAGTGTTCAGGCCGCGCTCGCCGGCACGATCGGGATCGGCGGCACGACGGGCAGCGTGATCGACCCGAACCTCCGCACATCGAGCGACACCGGCGCACGTGTCACCAAGAGTCGTGTGTTCGATCTGGGCACCGACTGGCAGGTAACGGATAAACTGCACATGCGCGCCGAAATCTCGCTGTCGACTTCGAAATCCGACTTTCCGAACTTCTCGACGACGCTTGATTTCATCAACCCCAACGGGCCGCAGCCGGTAATCGGACGCAGCATCGACAATGGCGTGCCGATCGAATTCGATCTGCGGGGCGGTACGCTGCAATTCGGCATCGATCAAGCGAGCCCCTTTGCGCCGACGACCGCGCAACTGCTCGACCCAGCCAACTACCAGCTGCAGCAGGTGACGCAGGGCGCCAACTCGACCGACAATCAGGAGCGGGCGGCGCGCCTCGATTTCTCCTACGACACGACCGACCTCAATCCGTTCGTGACCTCGATCGACTTCGGCTATCGCTGGAACCGGACCTCGGCCGAAAACAACGAATTTTCGAACAACGTCAGCCTGACCAACACGACGACCGCATGGAACCGGCCATCGGGCGATCTTTTCTCGGACATCTTGATACCCGGCCCCGGCAACTTCAACGCGGCCGATGGACGCCGGCTGTATTTCCCTGACTTCCTGCTGATCGATGGCGGGTTGGCTTTCCGCGACCCGGCCAAGGTGCTCGAATCGCTCAACGCCGCGATCGCCGAAAGCAATGCCAACCGGACGCAGGGCCCGGCAGTCGCGTCGCTCGCGACCCCGACCGAATCCTTCGCGGGTTTCTTCAAAATCAGGGAAACAACGAACGCGGCCTATTTCCAGGCCAATATGGAGGGCGAAATCGCGGGAATGCCGGTGCGCGGCAACGCTGGTTTCCGCTGGCTGCACACCAAACTCTCGTCGACGGGCAACAATATCGCCAATGGTTCGGTCACGGGGCAGACGGTTGCGAAGAGTTCGTACAACTTCCTGCTCCCGCGCTTCAACCTTGTCCTCGAACCCGCCGACAAATTTCTTGTACGTGCGGGGATCGCCCGCGACATCCGCCGGCCGAACTTCGACACGCTGTCGACCTCCTTCTCCTTCGGCACCGGCGCGAACACGCCGGTCGCGGTCGGCAATCCCGACCTAGTCCCCGAAGCGGTCTGGTCGTTCGACCTGTCGGGCGAATATTATTTCGCACCGTCGAGCCTGATCAGTATCGGCTTCTTCCACAAAAGCCGCACGAACCTGTTCGCGCAGCGGCAGGAAGATCCGGCGCCGAACCTTGATGCGAACGGCAATCTCAATATCTCGATCGATCCGTCCTGCCCGGGCGGCGGCATCTACAACCCGATCGCCAACCGCAACATCAACAACCCGATCCAGGGTGTCGGCATCTGCGTCCCGCGCAGCTCCACCTTCAATGTGCCGGGCACGACGACGCAGACGGGTATCGAAGTCGCCTTCCAGCACGACCTCTCGGCGTGGGAGGATGTGCTCGGCTTCGCCTCCGGTTTCGGCTTCATCGGGAATTTCACGTACCAGAAGGCCGGTGGTTCGGCGCGCGAGTATCGCGCCGCCGACGGGCCGCGGACGGTGTTCACCCAGCTCGGCCACCCGGGCTCGCAGGACCTGATATCGCTGACCAACCTGTCGAAATATGCCTATAATACGACGCTGTTCTACGACAAATACGGTCTGAACGCGCGCCTGCGCTACACATGGCGTTCGAGCTATGTGTCGAACGATCCCTTCTTCTTCGGCCTGCCGCTGATCAACGGTGCCCGCGGCCAGCTCAACGCCAGCATCAACTATGATATCACCGAAAATATCAACGTCGGCGTCGAAGGCATCAACCTGCTGCGCGGCGACCAGAACCAGTATTGCGTGAACAACAAGGCACTGCTCTGCTTCCAGGGCCTTACCGATCGCCGGGTCACCGCGGGGCTCAGCGTCAAATTCTAGGAAAGCCGGCCACGGCGGCGGGCCGTTCCATCTGTCGCCTTCGTCGTTGCCGAACAGAATGATGAGCCCTTGCAAGCCCCGATATCGGGATCGGACTCGAGAAAAGCCCCGCTGCTTCGTGCTGCGGGGCTTGACGTTTGTGGTCCCCGGCGGTGCCGCATTTGCACGGCGCGGCTCGCAGATGCTGTATCTGGTTGAAACAGATGCCGCCTCGATGAACGCCCGAAACCTCCTTTAAACCTGATTTCGCAACAGCCCGTCCCTCTTGGCGCTTTCGTCCAAGAGCTGCCCCGGTTCGACCCGTAGGCCTCCGGCATCTTCAGAAGATCGGAGAAAGCTGATGGCTGACGTCTGGGAATCTCTTCTCCATGGCTGCTCGGCTTTCATCCATTCGACAGCGGTATCGATCGTCGGGACGACTGCGGCGGATACCAAGGCGCTGGTCGGATCGCTGCATGATGGCGCACGCGATGCGAACTCCAAGGCAGCGCTCAAAAAGGTAAAAGAGGATGTCGAAACGGCCGCGGCGAACGGCGCCGCGCTGATCGATGCGGTCAAGCCCCACCTGTCGATCTTTGCCACCGAAGTCAGCAAGATGGGAGCCGAGCTGGCCGCTCCTTTCAGTTGGGAGGGGCTGGCCCGCGCGATTACCAGCCTCGCCGCCGCTATGACGGCGCTCGACAAGGCAATCAAGACGCTCGCCGACGCAGCGGCGGCGAAGGAGACCGACCCCGGCCGGCGCGAAATCGTTCGCAAGGATATCCGTGGTATCACCGCACCATGGGCACGTCCCTTCCTGCTCGCGCAGCAAGGCATGACCGAGGATTTCGACGAACTCTGCCGCGAATTGTTCGGGCTCGACGACGGCGTGCGCAAGCTCGGTGAAAAGCTGAGCTGGGACCATGACAAGTCAACGATCACCGCATCGCTCACCGAGCTTCCCGGCGGCGACCTCGGCGCCATCAAGCTCGAAAAGAGCGAGCTTCAGACTTTTTTTGATTTTTCGGGCGACGCGCTGCTCGGATTCCGGATCAAGACGACCGTCACCGCCGAGCTGACTTCGAAAGGGTTGCTCGAACACCCCCTGCCGGGCGATGCGGCCAAGAGTGAAGGGGTGTTCATCACCCTCGACACACGCGACGGCCTGACGTTCGGCGAGGGGAAGGACCGACGGATGCTGCTTCCTATCCGCGTCGGCGGAGGCAACACCGAGCTTCGCGATCTGACGATCGCGCGCCCCGAACAGGCCGAGGGCAATGGCCGGATCGACGTGACCGCCACCGTGGCCGGCAAGCGCGGAACGGTGCTCGCTATCGTCGCCGAGGGTCTCGGTGTCTCGCTGCGCTGGAGCGACGCGACCGGCGACGCGCTCGAAGTCGTCCCGCGTCCACCGGACGGAATGGGCATCAAGGTTGACGCGGGTATCGTGAAGGGCGGCGGCTATCTCCGCCACCGCGAGGAACAAAATGATTATGGCGGCGCTCTCGAACTGAAGATCGGGCCGGTCTCGGCAACGGCGGTCGGGCTGTTCACGGTCGATCCTTCGTCCTTCGTCATCGTGATCGGGCTGCGTTTCGTCCCCGTGATCGAACTGAGCTTCGGTTTCACGCTCAACGGACTTGGCGGGCTTTTGGCGATCGACCGTACACTCGATCCCAATGCCCTGATGGCGGCGCTCGCCGACGGGGTCGTGTCCAACCTCCTGTTTCCAGACGATCCGATCGGCGCCGCGCCGACAATCCTGCAGCAGCTTGAAACCGTATTCCCCTATCGCGATGGCGCCTTCGTGATCGGACCGATCGCCGAACTCGGCTGGGGGAGCCAGAGCGGGCTGATCCGCGCCAAGCTGGGGGCGATGATTTCGATCCCGGGCGAATCGCCGATCACTCTGATCGGCAGCGTCTCGCTGTCCGTGCCGCCCAAGCTCGACGAGAAAAACAAGTTCAAGCTGATCGATCTCAACGCCGACATTGCGAGCCCGATCACCGCGGACGCCTTTGTCACTCGAATTGAACTGCGCAATTCGAGCCTCGCCAAAATTCCCGTCAGCGGGTCGCTCGGCATCTATATCGGCTGGGCAGCCGATGCTGGCGTCGCCTTCTCGGCCGGCGGCTTCTATCCGGGTTACCAAGGCCCGCCGATGCTGGGCGAGATGAAACGGATCAGCATCAAACTCGATCCGCCAATCAAGGGCGTGACCCTCAACGTGTCGGGATACAGCGCTTTCACGACCAATTCGGTGCAATGGGGTGGCGCGGCGTATCTCAAAGCCAAGATCGGTCCGGTTTCGGGCGAAGGTAGCATCGAAGTCAACGCGCTCTTCCAATGGGCGCCCAAGCTCCACTTCGCTTATGCGATCAGGGCGTCGGTCTCGCTCAAGGCGTTCGGGCACAGCGTCGCATCGGTGACATTCCGCGGCAGCATCGAGGGGGTCCACCCATGGCGCCTCGAAGGCTACGCCGGGGTCGAATTCCTCTGGTGGGAAGCCGAGCTTCCCGTCGGCCCGGTCACATGGGGCGAGAAAAATACCGAACTGCCGCCGATCGTCGATGCGCAGGACGCCGTTGCGACCGCGCTCGGCGGCGACAGCGGGTGGCGCGCGAATATGCCCGCCGGCGCGGATCAATATGCACGGTTGCGCGTCGACCCCGAAGCGCCGCCGTTGATCCACCCGATGGCGACCGTCGATCTGATCCAGCAGGCCGTGCCGCTCGAAACCGAGATCGACCGGATCGGCGCCTGCCGGACCAGCGTGCGCCGGATACATCTGGCGGAACCGAAGATCGATGGCCTGCCCGCGGCTGCCGCGTCCGAATTGACCGAGTTGTTCCCGCCGGGCCAGTTCCTCAATCTCAGCGACGACGACAAGGTGGCACGCCCCGATTTTGAACAATTCCCCGCCGGAGTCCGCATCGCGGCGAGCTATGGGCCGCGCGCCGGGGACGAGGTCGACGTCGCCTATCAGTGGGAAACGATCTTCCCGCATCAGGGCGGTCTTCGCCGTGACCTCGCGATTCAGCTCAGCCCCGCGGCAGCTCATATATTGAATTCGGGGGCTCCCGCACTCGCGGTGAGGAAACGCGGCAACCCGTACCTCCCGCCGCACGTCGAACCAGTGACGGTACTGGACCCGGGGCTCAAGACCATCCGCGACCTCGACACGCTCGCAACCGTAGGCACGGCGGAGATGATCACCACGACCGCCGCCGCGCGCGAGGCGAAAGTGATGATCGCTTCGGGCGCGCGTGTCCAACTCGTCGGAATGGGGCTGACATCATGAACGGCACGCTGAAATCTTTCGCCAATTTCCGGCTCGACGCGGCGCTCGTGCCGTTCGAGCCCTTCGAGCCCGAGAATGTCGTCCTCGATCGTTTTGGCTTCATGCCATGGGTTCGCCTTGGCCTGTCGGCCGGGCTCAGCGGCGAACTGGATGGCAATCGCGCCAAAAGCCTGCTGACCGTCGAAGTACATGCGGAGGGCGCCGATGCGATCGAGGCCCCGCGCCCGCTGACGCTTTACGGCCCGGGCGATGTCATCGGGATCGACCGCAGCCAGATCATCCGGCGCTTCCCCGCTCCGGGGTCGGACGATGTCGAAACCACCCGCATCGCGCATGTCGAATTTGACCGCCCCGAACTGCCTTGGCTCTTTACCCCGCACGGCGTGGACGGCGCCCTGCTGCAGCCGTGGATCGCGCTCGTGGTCGTTCGCGAAGATGCTGCGCGGATCGTCGGCAATGAACCCGGACTGCCACCTGTCCTTGTCGTCGACGGCACCGAACTTCCGTCGGTCGAGGAAAGCTGGGCGTGGGCGCATGCACAGGTGAAGGGCGGCACGGGGATCGACACCCCGACCCGCCTGTCCGACGTGCATGGCGCGCAAAATCTGTCGCGGCTGCTTTGCCCGCGACGGCTCGAACCGGGCATCGCCTATCTCGCGGCAGTCGTGCCGACGTTCGATTGCGGCGTGCAGGCCGGACTTGCCCGACCGGGCGAGGGCACGCTCGCCCCCGCATGGCGTCGCGGCGAAACGGGCGAGGTCCGTTTGCCGATCTATGACAGTTGGACCTTCACCAGCGGCAGTGCGAAGGATTTCGAAACCCTCGTCGAGAGGCTCAAAGGCGTTCCCGCCCCCTATACGATCGGGCGGCGGCGGATCGATACATCGGCTGCGCTCGGCGCGCCGGCGGCGCCGACGGGAACCAAGGGGAATGTCCTGACGCTGCGCACCGCGCTTGTTTCTCCGGCCGAGGCACCGGATGGTGCCGACGAGACGGCGTGGAGTGCGGAGCGGCGCAAAATCTTGCGTGGCGCCGTGTCTCCCGGCCCGTCGAACGCCGATCTGCCGCGGGTTGATCCCCGGCTCTATGCGCGGTTCCAGCGCGGGCTCGCCTCGCTTCCCGAAAACATGCCCGCCGCGAATTTCGATAACGACTGGTTCGTCGGGCTCAACACCTCACCCCTCGACCGCATCGTTGCCGGAATCGGCACGCGCGTGGTGCAGATGGACCAGGAAAAGCTGGTTCAGGCAGCTTGGGCACAGGTAGGAGAAATCCGCCGCCTGAACGGCGTCCTCGGGCAAATCCAGCTCGGCCGCTATGTCGCCGAACGGCTGCACGAACGCATCTTCGACCGGCTGAAACCCGGTACGCTCACCCAGACGCTGCGCCCTGTGCATGGCAAGCTGCGGGTCGACGACAACTGGACCGTCTATGCGCGCGTCCGTGAAAGTCAGGTCGCGCCCGCGGTCATGAGCGGCGCGTTCCGGCGTACCGCCGCGATGCACCTGCGCGCGACGACTGCGGGTTTCGCCGCGATGGAACAGCTCGTCCGCCCCGGAGAGACGTATCGCAACTTCCAGATTCCGCGTGCCGAACTGAGTGGTATTCGCAAGGTCCGCGAACAGGCGATCGATGTGATCCCCGACATCATCGCCGCTCGCCTCGGCGTGGCGGCCGACGCGGTCACCCCCGCACTGCTCGATCGCCGGATGAAGGCGACGACGACGACCGCCACCAAGATGGCGCGCCCCGTCTCGCAATGGTCGGTTCGCGAGGGAAACATCGATCTGAAGGAACGCGCGACGAGCCAGATTGCGCGGCAGATCGAGGGTGCTATCGGCACGACGCGCAAGACCGAAAAGGTCGAAGCACTTACCGGAATGCTCGTCGCGATCGCAGAGACCGAGGGCGTGAGCTTCGCCGCGTCGGCGCTGACACGCCTCGACAAGCTTGACCGCACGCTCGGCCAGACGATCGAGCCGCTGCGCGTCGGCGGGCGCGTGATCGGAATGCCGCCCGCCCGGCGACGCACGCAGATGGTCGGCCGCGCGAGCACCAGCCGCCGCGGCGCAGCCATGTCGGTCCAGCGTTTCCAGACCGAAGCGTCCAAGGGGCTGACAAAAACGCTGGGCACGCTCGGCATCGTGAAACGTAGCGAGGTCGCGGTGCATCTCGGCACACTGGTTGCCGGTATTGGCACCTTCGAAATTCCGCATCAGAATGCCCTGCCGAAGCTCGAACTGGACCATAAGGCACTGCTCGCCGGCCTCGCCCCGGCACGGACCGCGACGACATATGCCCGCGCGCGCCTCGGCTCCAAGCTCCCCGACTGGCTCGACAGCCGGTGGTTCGACGATCTGCGTATCGAGCCGATCATGGCCGCCCCGGAGTTTCCGCGGCCGATGTACGAAGCGCTTGCCGATTACGACATGGACTGGCTGGTCCCCGGCCTTGGCGCGCTGAGCACATCGGACTTCGTGACCGTGCTCGAAACCAACCCCCGCTTCACCGAGGCGTTCCTCGTCGGCCTGTCCGACGAGATGGGGCGCGAGCTGTTGTGGCGCGACTATCCCACCGACCAGCGCGGCACCTATTTCCGCCGGTTCTGGGACGCGCGCAAGGACGAGGTGGTTCGCGACATTCATCGTTTCGGCGCCGGCAAGCTCGGCAGTCACATCGGGGGGGCACTGGCTACTAATGGCGAAATCAAGGGCCGCGCGGTCCTTGTGATCAAGGCCGAGCTCATCCGCCGCTATCCCGATGCGATGTTCCTCGCGGTCAGGGGCAGCGGCAGCGATCCGGCCACGGTTGCGTTCGAAGCTCCACCGACTCCCGGAGAAAAGGGCGCGCCCCTGTTCCACGCGCTGATCCAGCCCGACACGCTGTGCGTGGGCTTCGACCTCACGATCGACGAGCTGACCGCAAGCGGCACGCATTGGTGGTTCATGATCGGCGAACATCCCACCGCTCCGCGGTTCGGGCTCGACAGCAACGGCCAGGCGCGCCCGGTCGGCAACGGATCGGTGGTCCGCGACGAGATCGGCTGGAACACTTTCGGGACGGCGGCCGGCGGTTTCGTCGGCACCAGCCCCGGTTTCAATATCAAGCCCAGCGAAGGTGACGTTTTTCCTTGGGCCAAGGACAGCGCAGCCGTGGCGCACGCACTGCTGCAAAGCCCGGCGCGCGCGATGTTCTACGCTCGCACCCTCATCGGAGGCAACTGAAATGGCACGCGAACCCACCCTCGGTCAGATTCGCCAAAAGCGCGCGAGCTATGAAACCGCACGCGCAAAGACCGGCGCCAAAATCGACGCTGCAGCGCAAACGATGCGCGAGATCGACGAAGCGATGGCCGCTGCTCGGAGCGCGGGCGACCTCGCGGCCGAAAAACGGCTCGGGCGGCAGCGCGAGGCGGCGGCGGGCAAGCATCGCGACCTGCACGACGATCTCGGCCGGCTCGACCGTGAATTCGAACTACCCGACCTCGGCCGCTTCATCGATCCGTGCGCGGTCGAATCCGAAACCCCGCTGATACTGCTGCCGCTGCGGATCGAGACGCGCTACTCCGCCGACCGGAAGCATTTGCGCGTCCGCATTTATCCCGACACCATCCATATCGACCGGCTCAATCGCAACATTGCGGCAAAGGAACGCCAAGCGGGCGAAATCTATTGGCGCAGCATCTGGTCGGCGAACGAAGCGGCGCAGGAACAAGCATGGACGACGCTCGTCGGCGCGATCGGCGCAGCACGGGCAGCGTGGATCGCCCATGCACTCCGCCCTGCCAATTTCACCGACCTCGGCGCCGGCGAGCCCGTTTTCCCTGACGCCGCGCCGAGCGATCCGCTGACGATCGCCGCGCGATTGCTGCCCGACCAGTTCGTCGTCGTCGCACGTCAAAAGGGCGGCACGGCGCGCGCGCATGGCAAGGCGGTCAAATCGCCGCTTCCGATGGGGATATTCGAAGGTCCCGAAGAATCACTCCTCAAGGTCGATGGCGTTCCAGTCGCGCCCGGTGCCGAATGGATAGTTCGTTTCGACGATGCGGTCGAAGCGGGCATGGCGGTGACGGTCAAGCTTCCCGAGCCGGGCGGACGCGTCGAAAGCCTGCTCGTCTATGGCATCCGTCGCAGCATCGACGGGCCGAAAGGCGCGTCCGAACTCGGCGCATTGCTCGAATCGCACGACCTCGCGCGCGGGGTCGGTTTCCTGCCGCAGGGCACGCCGACCAACAATCGCGAAGAGGGGCGCAGCGCCTGGAGCGCGAAACGGGCCGCCACCGCACCCGGCGTCGAGCCCCCGATGGTCGACCCCACCGCCAATGCAGCGGTCGCCGCCGACGCGCTCGGCATCGATGCCGCGCTGCTCGCGAGCGTACCCGAAGCTGCTCACCCCGAAACCTGGCGCGCCCGCGCGATGAATATTGCACTGTGGCGGGCAACATGGGGCAATTTCCTCGACAAATGCGACGGAATGGGCGGCCCGCAGCTCAGTGATATGCAGAAAGCCGACGCGCGCAGACTCCACCGCGACGCCGTCTATGGTCGCGGCCCGCTACCCGCGATTCGCGTCGGCGACCAGCCTTACGGTCTGCTCCCCGTCGCGGCGACCGATGCCGACTGGTCGGGAACGGGCTTCGAAGGGCAGATGATCGATCTCCTGCGGCGCGTGCGGACCGAATGGCGTGCCGCGCTGCGCAATGTGCCGCATATCGTCAACGGCGAGACCCGGATATCGGAGACGCTGATCGAACTTCTCGGCGCAGGCCCGGTCAGCCGCGCCGTCGACGCACGCGGCGCGGTGACACGGCCGACATGCATGCTGTACGAGGAAGTCTCGGGCGCGGTCGACACCGACGCAGAAGCCGAATTGCTGATCGGCGGTCTCGCGTGGCAGGCGCTCAATAGTGCGAGCTACACCAATATGCCCGTGTCGCTCGAAGAAGAAGCGCGCCCGGTGCGCCTGCCCTTCGCGCTGGCGGACGACGCCGCTTTTTGCCGGGCGATCCTTGATGGCGGGTCGCCCGGCGCGCCCAAGAGCGTATTCCAGGCGCTCGTCCTGCTGGGCTGGGAGCAGATCAACGAAAAGGTGGCGGCGGAGGGCGGACGCGGACGGCTTGCCGATCTGGTCGCCGCGACGTCGGCTGATACCCGCGTCCGCACCGCCTTCATTCGCGCCGCCGAACAGGTCGAGGCGCCCCAGCCGATTGTTTATGAAGCACAGGCTGACCGCTTCGCAGCGTTCATCGATCCCGCGGCAAGCATCAACGCTTATCAGCCAATCGAAGCGGCGCGAATGACCTATGCCGAGATGGCGATCACCGCGACTTCCGAAAAGACGCGAAAGATCTTCGCCGATCTCGCCATCTATGCGTGGTCGAATGCACGCGCCGAACTCGACGACATGCGCGAGGCGCTCGCGGTGCTGGCGGACGAGACGATCGGCGAAGACGAGCGCAAGATTCTTGTCGGCGAAACGCTCGATGTCGCATCGCATCGTCTCGATGCATGGATCACCGCGCTCGTTGAGCGCCGCCGGCGTACGCGGCGCGCCGCCAAACCGGGCGCGACGCTGATCGGCGCCTATGGCTGGGCCGAAGGCATCGCGCCGGCCGGCCCACGGGAAAGCGAAGGATATATCCACGCGCCAAGCGTTCCGCACGCGGCCACCGCCGGCGTCCTTCGCGGCGCCTATCGCGCCCATGAACGCCAAGCCTTCGCCATCGACCTGACGAGTGCGCGCGTCCGCGATGCGATGGACCTGATCGAGGGCATTCGCCAGGGGCAGAGCCTCGCCGCGCTGATCGGCTATCGGATCGAACGTGCAATGCACGAGGGCAAGCTCGACGCCTTCATCTTTTCGCTGCGTGTCGTGGCGCCGCTGGTCCAGAGCCGCCTGACCGATCGCGACGAGCCGGAGACGGGCGCGCAGGAGGCGCTGGCCCCGAGCAACGTCGTCGATGGCATCCGCTTGACCGAAATGTGGAAAAATGGTCGCGACGGCGTGATCGCAGCCATCCGCCGCAAGCCCGAGAACAACCCCTATGTCACGACTTGGGCGGCGCCGACCGAACCCGAACTCAAACGTCTCGACAAATATATCACTGACGCGGCGGCCGCGCTCGACGCGGTGGCAGATCTGCTGCTCGCCGAATCGGTTCATCAACTCGTCAAAGGCAACAGCGAGCGGGCGTCGGCGGCGATAGACGCTGCCGCGACGGGGGACTCGCCCGTGCCGATCCCCGACGTTGCGCTGACCCCTGCGGGCGGCGCTATCGTCACTTACAAGTTGCTGATCGTCGGCGGCGGCACGCCGTGGAACGATCAGCGTCCGCGCGCCAAGGCGTCGCCCGAAATCGAGGGGTGGGCAGCAGCGCGCCTCGGCGATCCCGCGCGGATTATCGTGCATGACGACGGCAATGACCGGCGCACGCTGGCGGATGCGGGGCTTTGCGCGCTCGATCTCGTCTATGGCGCACCCGAACCGATCAGCCTGCACAACGCGCTGCGCACGGCATTGGGTCTCACTGCCGAGACGGTTCTTGCCGAGACCGCCGATCCGGCTTGGCCCGGCGGGTCGATCGCGCTTGGCGAAGCGGTAATACTGGCCGCCGCGATGCGCCAGCTTTTAGCAACCGCCACTCCCGCCGCGGGAGAGGATATCGCGCTCGTGGTCGAAAATCTGCGTGCGACCGGCACCGCGACGCTGGCTGCCACGGCAGCGCGTGCGCAAACGGCGCTTGCCGGTTTCGGGGCAGCGATCGACACACTGACGGAGGCGATCGACGACGATGATGCGCGCGAGCGGGCGCTGACCGCGCTCCACGGCTATGGCGTCGCACCGCCGATGGGAGGCCAGCGCGCCGATGTCGCCGCACTTGCGCTGGCGGCCGGGCGACAGCGGCACGAACGCGCGGCGACCATCCTTTCGGGCGATACGACGCGCGAAACGCTGATCGAAGCCGGGCACGCCATTTTCGGAGACGGCTTCTGGATCCTCGCGCCGCTCGACCCCGCCGCCGCTGGACCCGAAGCATGGGATAGCGCGCTCAAAACGCCTCCCGCCGGCGCGACCGCAACCGCCGTGCGCCGGTGGCTTGCGGACATGGGCTCGGTACGCGATGGCGTGTCGCGCTATAATGAGGTGTTGCTGTTGGCCGAGGCGCTCGGCACCGCTCTCCCGCCGCGCATCGCGCAAATCGCCGCGCTCGGCGAAAATATGCCTGAAAGCTGGATTGCAGAACCGCTGGCGACACCGCCCGACGGCGCCGTCACAAGCTGGCTGATCGACGCCGTGCCCGACTACGGCCCTGGCAAGCCCACCGTCGCCCTGGTGGTCGATCAATTCACCGAACGCCTGCCCCAGCCGCCGTTCCGGCTCAATCCCGAGGATCAGGAAAAGCCGCCGCGACACGTCAGCGGGATCGCGATGCATGCCCGCGCCGCGTCCGCCCGACCGCCGCAGGCGCTGCTGCTGCCGGTGCCGCCCGATAAGAAGCCGTGGAGCAGTGCACGAATCGAGGCGGTGCTCGACGATACGATCGAACTCGCGAAGCTTCGTACCGTGCGGCTCGAACATACGGCGGTCGCAGCACAGATCCTGCCGGCAATCTACACGCAAAGCTGGTCGCTTCAGGGTGAAAAGATACTCGATTACAAAGAGCTCCTCACCGATACCACCGCGATCAGCGTTATGCCCTATCTGGGAAGGCAGACGGTATGAGCATCGTCGACACCAAGCATATTCCGCTGATCGGGAACCTCGCCGAGGTCGCGCGCGAGGGAATAAACATCGGCATCTATCTGGTGCCGCCCGCGCTGACGCGGCTCGAACCGCAGTCGATCAGCGGCGATCCTGCCCCCGGGCTCGAAATGGCGGTCCACGATCCGCTATGGATGCTCGGACGCCAGTGGCAATTCGCTGAATTTTCGGGCGAAGATGCCGGAACACCGCTGACCGTCCAGGTCAAGGCGAGAGCAAAACGCGTGTCGGCGTGGAAACCCTCGGGCGCCGGTTCGGCCGTACCGCTCGCTCCGGGCGCATTGCTCGACCAAGCGGTCGAGCGCGAGCCGCGCGAAGCCGCTCCTGCTCTTCGCGCACGCGCGGAGGCTGCAGGCCTGTTAGTCGCAATGCTTGCCGAGGTCGGACTCGATATTGGCCCCGTGCTGCGCGCGACCTATCCCTTCACCCTTCCCGCAACCGAAATCGGCGCCGCAACGCGTCTCATCGCCGCGCGCAACCCCGACGGCGAAGCGATCGCCGCTGCGATCGAGGCGAACGATACACCTTGGCTCGGCGGCGCGCCGGCCGCCGTACGTGATGCCGCCGCCGCTTGGCTTGACTGGTATCGCACCCAGATATCGCCGCTTGCGACGTCGGAAAGCTGGCTGCCCCAGCATCTTGAATATCGCTTCGCGATCCGCGCCGGATCGGGCGACGCACAGGCCAGTTTCGAAGCACCGATGCACGAAGGAGGCGCAATCGACTGGTACAGTTTCGACGCGAGCGGGACGCCCATCGCGCTGCCCGGCGAAGCCGCGGAAAGCGATGAGGAGATCGACCTCACCTCGTTCGCCAGCCCGCTTCGCTACAGCGGCATGCCTGCCGATCGCCTGTGGCAGTTCGAGGACAGCGCAGCGAATTTCGGCGCGATGGAAGTCCAGCCCAACGATCTCGCGCGGCTGTGCCTGATCGAATTCGCGATGGTCTATGGGTGCGACTGGTTTCTCACACCGCTCGACATACCCGCAGGTGCATTCACCGAGCTCGGTTCAGTGACGCTTCGCGACAGCTTTGGCGAGACCGAGTCCCTGACACGCAGCGCCGATGGCGCGGGCGACACACGCTTCCGCCTGTTTCGCAATAGCCGCGGCGACGACGCCCTCGACGGCTTGCTTGTTCCGCCGGCCTCGCTCGACGTCCACGAAGGACGTCCGGTGGAACAGGTCAATTTCCTGCGCGACGAGATGGCTAATATGGGGTGGGCAGTCGAGCGCGTCGTGCCCGACGCGGGCGGCGATCCGCGCCTTCGCATGAGCCGCGCGCTGACCGGACCCGAACGGGCAGAGGGAACCGAAGTTGCCGATCTGACTTACCGGCTGATGACCGGCGTACCCGACAACTGGATTCCGCTCGTCCCCGTCCCCACCACCGGCCGCGGGGGCTTCAAGCTGCGCAAAGGAACGATGACGGGTACGGAGCAGGCAAAAGGACGCATTCTCGCCGCAACCCCGTTTGACCTGATGGACGAGGAATTGCCGCGCGCCGGTTTGAAAGTGATGCGTGTGCCAAGCCTGACACGCGATGCGAAGGGAAACCGTATTCGCTGGATCGCGAGACGGATCGAGAGCGGTTTCGGCGAGGGATCGAGCGGCCTGAAATTTGATGACGCACACGCTTGAGGCATATCCCCGCGGATTTCCTTTGTCGAAATCGGCCGATAGCGGTCGGGCTGATGGGACCGAAGCACAAAGGCCGCTCGGCCCTTGGCGGCGCATCCGAGTGATCCCGCCGGCTGTCGAGGTCGCGCAGCGCGCCAACACAAATGCCACCCGACTGGCAATGGTTGGGCCGAGCGCTGAAAACAAAAGGGATTCCCGGATCTGCGTTGTTAGCGGGCGCGCCGTTGCCGCGCAGCCTCGCGACGCTTTCCCTCAGGATGATCCAGGCGTCTTTCGCAATCTTGCGCCAAGATGCGAACCGCAATGTCCGGCCTTGCCAATCCATAGTGTGTTACTATATTAATACACATTCTGTCGGTCGCGCACCGACCGAAGCAAAAGGACAGGAACCGCTATGCCGAACTCTCGCCTTTCATCTGTGCTCGGCCCGTTCGCGACCTTGCTCGCCCTCGTCGCAGCAACCGATCCAGCGTATGCCGCAGACAATATCGAATGCCATGTAGGCAGCTATAAGCTGGACGACGGTCGCACCATAGATATTGCGCCGTTTGAGGGGGACCGGCTGCGCTGGCGCAGCTTCGACGGCGCGGCCGGCGAACTCAAGCGGGACGGGGATGGCCAATGGCAGAGCCTTTATGGCTGGACCGGCCGTCCCGACGAGATCACGGTCGATTTCGGCGCATGCGGCGAAGATCATATCCGCTTTGAAGGGTCGAAAGGCCAGCGCCTGTCGTTCGACGTCACCGATAGCGATTTCACGGGCCGTGACGGCGTGCCGCTCAAGGGGCGGCTCGTGATGCCGAAGGGCAAGAACAAGGTGCCCGTCGTCGTGTTGGTCCATGGCGCCGAGCGCGATGCGGCGCTGCGCTTCAACTTCCTGCAGCGACTGTTCCCCGCAGTCGGGATCGGCGTTTTCGTTTATGACAAGCGTGGCACCGGCACCTCCGGCGGCACATATACGCAGGATTTCGACCTGCTCGCCGACGATGCGACCGCCGCGATGATGACCGCTCGCAAACTTGCAGGGAAACGCGTTGCGCGCATCGGTTATCAGGGGGCCAGCCAAGGCGGCTGGGTTGCACCGCTAGCCGCCAATCGCGCGCCCGCCGACTTCGTGATCGTGAGCTTCGGTCTCGCGGTCAGTATCCTCGACGAGGACCTCCAGCAGATGGAGATGGAACTGACCGACAAGGGCTATCCACCCGAAATCGTCGCGAAGGCGCAGGAGATTGCGCGCGCCGCGGGCGAAATCTTCGCCAGCAATTTCAAGAATGGCTACGCCGGATTCGACGCGGTGCGCGCCAAATATCGCGGCGAGAGCTGGTACAAGGATGTTCACGGACATATTACTTGGCTGCTGCTGCCGCATGATGAAGCCGCGATGCGTGCGGAGGCGCCGAAATATGACTGGGGGACGCCCTTCCGCTACGATCCGATGCCGACCCTGACCGCGAACAAGACGCCGCAGCTGTGGATTCTGGGCGGCCGCGACTATCAGGCTCCCGCAAAGGAGACGAGCCGCCGGCTCGGCATGCTGATCGACACTGGCAAACCCTTCACCCTCGCGATCTATCCAGCGGCCGAACATGGCATCACCCTGTTCGAAACCGCCGACGACGGCAGCCGTGTGTCGACGCGCTATGCAAGCGGATATTTCGCGATGATGCGCGATTTCATCAAAGCCGGCGACGTAGGACCAAGCTATGGTGATGCGAGGATCTCGCGCGCGATAGGCACGAAGTAGCGGCCGATAGCGTCGGCAGTAGCGCCGGG
Source organism: Sphingopyxis sp. (assembly GCF_016463645.1). Classification (GTDB taxonomy): domain Bacteria; phylum Pseudomonadota; class Alphaproteobacteria; order Sphingomonadales; family Sphingomonadaceae; genus Sphingopyxis. The sequence goes on from NZ_JAEMQX010000019.1 coordinate 39,954, forward strand.
ATCGTGAAGCTCAGCCGGTCGGCGATTTCCGGAGCCGCTCCAACCGTTGCCGCAGTTCCGGATCGTTCGAACCGTCGGCCAACTTGCTGGCGGCGCTCAGTAGCATCTGGCCTTTCTGACGGTCACCCAGCCCGAGTACCGCCTCCGCACGCGCTGCCGTGAGCGTCGCCGCAAAGGTCGGCCGACCGGTAAGTTCGGCGACCTTGGTCGAATCTATGGAGGAGTATACCGCATCGGCATCCGCGAAGCGGCGATTGGCGAGCAAACATTCCCCGAGATAGTATCGAACCGTATGGGTCAGCGCATAATCGCTGCCGAATGCGCTTATGCTCTTTGCCGCGGCGTCTTCGAGGACCCCTAGCGCCTCGCGTCGGCGCGCAGTCTGGCAAAGCGCCGACGCATAATCATTCTGTCCTACGATCGCCTGATGCGAGAGGGGGCCAGCTTGCATTGCCGCCCCGTCCCAGACCCTCTTCGCCTCCGAGGCCGCTTCGTCGTATCGGCCAAGCGCCGCTAGACTTTCGAACCGCGCCGAATGAAGAGCGAGGGTAAAGCGGTGGTCGCGGCCGAAACGCTTTTGCATTGCGGCAAGAAGCGGACCGCTTTCGCGGAGGCTGCGCTCGTGCTCCCCGAGCATCGACAGTGCATTGACCCAATGTTGTCGGGTCACCAGTGTATCGGGACTCGACGCCCCCCTTATGCGCGTTGAATCGGCGACGATCGCGCGCGCCATCGGCTCGGCTTTCTCGATCTGCCCGAGCCGCAGCATCGTCAACAGCAGCGACGAGCGGGCCTTCAGCAATTGTGTGGGCTGAACACGCGAGTCCGGTGCCGAAGCGATCGCGACGGCACGGCGAAATGCCTGCTCGGCCCGTTCGATATCGGCCATATAGGCATAGGCGCCTTCCGACTGCGCGAGGGCAAAGCCGATCCGCCCCTCCTTCGTCCGCTCGCCGAGCCTGGCGATTTCCCTTGCAAGCGCGGCACCGGCCGCCTCGAGGCGTTCGGGCTGGCCAGAGGTGGCATCGAGATGGACGCTGCCAAGGCGCCCGAGAACGGCATCCTCGCTGTCGGCCTCGCCAGCCTTCTCGAACAACATGGTCGCCCGCGCATATTCGGCGCGTGCGGTGTCGAAGTCGCTGCGTTGATGAAAGGCCCGCGCGACCGCGAGATGAAGCCGGGCCGCGGTCGCGGGCGATTTGACGTACCGCGTATCGATGCTCGCACTCGCCCTCTTCACCGCGTCAAGCACCGTTTCCTCGGCGCCCGACTTGGCCGGATCGGGACTCGAAAGCACCTCTTCGGCGATAAAGGCGTAACTGGTTTCGGCCTGATCGCGCGCGGCAAAGGCCAAGCTGCGCTGATGCCATGCATAGAGCCCGAACAGGGTCGAGGCGACAAACCCCGCCAGCAGGCTTGCAAAGGCCAGCCGGATCCAAGGGCGCCTCGCCGATCGCCTTTCCTCTTCCCGTCTGGCTGCTTCCCGGGCAACCGCACGCTCGGCTTCGTCCCGGGCCTCGTCCCGGCGCCTTTCCAGCGTCTCCAGCCGTTCGGCGAGCAGACTCGCACTGGCAAGCCTCGCCGCGGGATCGCCTTCAGCCGCCGTCAATATGTCGCCGCGCAGGACCCGATCGGCGATGCGGCTTTCCCAGCCCGGCGCCAGCGAAGCGGAAAAATCTCCGACCGCCAGCTGGTAGAGGATCATGCCGAGCGCGTAGATGTCGCTCTTCACCGTCGGCACAGCGTCGCCGACCAGTTCAGGCGCGCGATATGCGAGCGTGCCCGATCGCGGTTCGTCGCGCGCGAGGTCCGGATCGAGCGATCCCGGGTCAGTGATCTGGAAGTTTGCGAGCACAGTATCGTCGAGCAGACGGCCGCTGCCGAAGTCGGCGAGCCGGACCGTGTCGGTTCCGTCCTCGGTGGCAAGAAGGATGTTGGCGGGCTTCAGATCCTTGTGAAGAACGCCAAGATCATGCATGCGCGCCACCGCCCGCGCGATCATCGCAGCCACCGCGAGGCGCTTCTCCAGCGGGACCCGAGCAAGCCCGCCATGCCCTGCCCCCCATGCGGTCAGATCGCGGCCGCCATAGCCATATTCGAGAAAGAAGGGCGAAGCCTCGAAATTCCATTCGAGGAGAGGCGGAAGCGGAGCGGCTTTGCCAAGGCCCGCGAAGAGAAGACGCGTCAGCGCCGCCTCGCGCTTGAGTCCTCGCAGCCGGTCCGGCGCGTCGGCGAATTTGAAGACCCGCTCTTCGCCGGTCTTGTCGTGGCGGGCCAGCCACACATCCTCGGCACCGCTGTCGCCAAGGGGTTCCACGAGTTGCCACTGCTTGCGCCCCGGCACCGTATCGCCCGCGTGGAATGCGAACCGCGGGGCGAGCGGGGCTTCGATACTCTCGATCGCGACCGGACTGGCAATCTTGTAGCCGACGCGCGGGATTGTCTCGATGATCTGCTCTCGCCTGGAGCCGAGGGCCTTGCGCAATTTGGAGATGGCGGTCGGCAGCGACCCTTCGACGACCGTCACGCCAGGCCACACCGCGTCGAGAATTTCGTCCTTGGTGACGACCTCGCCCGCGCGCAACAGCAGTTCGTGGAGAACCTCGAGCGGCTTACCCTCAAGCGTCACCGCCTGTCCCTCGACGCGCAGCGCCCAGCTGGCCTCGTCGAACTCCGCGCCCGAGAATTTCCAGAGCCTCCGCCGGCGGCGAGACGAGCCAGATTGCGTCATTTTACCCCCCTGCCTGCCAGCTTTAGAAATTCTTTAGAGCAGGTTCAAGACTTTGAGGAAGCTCGGGAATAGCCCTTTGGCTCGGGAGGCACGGCATTAGCGGCGCCTCCGCTTTATGGAAAACGGGCGCGGTCTGTCGGGATGTCACCCACATGTCGTAGCCGGTCTTCCGGGGGGAGTAGGCATATGAAGGGCAAGATTCTGGGGTTCGACGAAACCGCCGGCAGCGGTGCCATAACCGCCGAAGACGGCACGCGTCACAGGTTCGAACGGATCGACTGGCGTGGCGAAAAAACCCCTGCGCTAGGCATGACGGTGGATTTCGAAAGCGAAGGCGGCGCAGCGCGTGAGATCTATCCGGTAACCGGGACCGCGCTCGCGGCGCTTGGGGCGATCGGGGCCGACCTTGGCGGTCTTGCGGAATCGGAGCAGGGCACCCGGATTGCTTCCCTGTTCACCTCATCTCTCGCGGTTCCTCTCGCCCTAGTCCTCCTTCTCGCCTGCTTCCTTCCCGCTCTCGCCTCACCGGTCCAGAGCGCGACGCTGATCGGGTTGGGCAATGCGATGGACGACCTTGGTCGGGTCGCGGCGGCGCAGGAGATGCTGGGCGGCGGCAAATCGGGCTTCGACACGCTCCAGACCCTGCTCTTCCTCCGCTTCGCCGCGCCGTTTGGGGCGCTCTGGCTGATATGGTCGGCTTGGTCGGGCAGAGCCGAGCGCCTGCCCATGCTGGCGACCGGCGCGGCGTCAATCCTCGCCGCCCTACTCGTGATCATGCTCCGCTCTGCCATCCTGTCGATGGTGCCCGATTTCGCCCGTGAACGGATGGCCTCAGGCATCGGTCTCGGGATCGGCACCTGGCTGCTTTTCCTGACCGGCGCCGCGCTGATCGCCGCCGGTCTAGGCAAAATCCGTAACCCGCTCGCGAAGGATTGAGACGATGAAATATGGCGCGACATCATTGGCCGGCGCAGCCCTTCTCATGCTCGTCGGCTGCAGTGGAACGGCGGAAGACAAGCCCTCCGAGACCCGTGACCTTGCAGCAGGTGAAGGCCCGTCGGGCGCGATGACCTATTTTGGCAAGAAGGTCGAAGTCGACTGCCGCGGCATCGCGATGCCACCCCGGCCCGAAGGCGCCCCCGTCGACGATCTGAGAGGGCTTCGCCTCGGCGTCCCGCTCGACACTGCGATCCGTTTTGTCCAGTGTCCCGAGGGCGAAGAAGCCGACAGCATCCTGCTCGAAGGCGACGGCCCCCGATTGTCACGTGACGAGGCTGGCCTCAAGATCCGGAGCTTCGCCAGGGTTGCGACCGGGCGCCATCAGGCCCGGTGGGGTTCGACAGACGTCCTCAACTATAATCCGCGAAATCGGCTCGATCAGGTCGATGCGGAATGGAGCCTCTATGCCGACGGCATGCCCGGGCAGGAGAAGCTCTATGCACTCTGGTTGGTGCAACCCTTCGCCAAGGATGGCGAGCCGACCATCGCTTCGCAGCAGGCCGCGCTCGAGAAGAAATATGGCAAGCCCGCCATGGTCGGCGACCGCGGCCAGTTCTTCTGGCTTCTCGGCCCCGAGGGCAAGCCACTTCCGGAATTCGACCGCGACAAGCTTCGCGAGTGTAGCGCGGGAATTTCAATCTACGGCACCCAGATGAACTGGCGCTCCGACTGCGGCCTGACCATCGTGGCGCAGATCGAGCCCGCCTATGGAAATCCTCAGCTTGCGCAGGCCGTCCGCGTCGCAATGATCGATGCCGCCCGCTACTATGATTATGAAGTCAATCGCTTCCCTGCAGAACGCGACGCCTATCGCGCGGCGCAGGCGGCGGGTGCCGGTGCCAACGAGGGAGGAAAATTCTGATGGCCCGCGCCAACTGGCACGTCGCGTTGAGCGTATCACTCGCGCTTTCACTCACGGGCTGCAGCGACCAGCAGGCAGCGGACGGCAATGTCGCGAACGCCGCGGTCGAAACCGCTACCTCACCGACGCAGGCGGCGGCACCGCCCGCCGCTCCGCCACCCGCGAAATGCGACAGCTACACCGACAGTCTCGTCGACCGCGATTGGGCCATCGTTTATTATGCGATGGCCGGGCTCGCCCCGCCACGCGAGAAATGGGCGGACGAAGCCTTGGCCGGAATCGACCGCTCGCTGGGCGCCGAGGAGGCTTGGAAACGCGCCAATGCCCAAGTCGATGCCCAATGGAATGCGGTGAAGGACATCCGCTGCGTAACGCTGCGTACGCGGGCCGATCCGCAGGCTTTCGACGCGTCGCTCGGGGGCATCCCGCTCGGCGCATTCGCGCCCGAAGCTTTTTTTCCGTTCCGCGACGGATCGATGCAGATCGCGCTCAAATTTCGTAACGCGGGCAAGGCTCGCGTTTGGAAGATGACCGCGGACAAGGCTGCGGCGCTGGGGGCCGACAGCTGGCTCGGCAATCTCGGCCTCGCCATCCGTGTCCGCCTCGTCGCTTCGCGACCCAGCGGCAACGGCGGCACGATCGAGGGCGAGATTGTCGGGTTCGATATCGAACCCTCCGAATATAGCCGCATTGATCGCGAAACCGTCACGGTGACGCCGTGAGCCGTGCAGCGATCATGGCGCTGGCTATGCTGGGGGCGTACCTTGCCTCCCCTGCAATGGCGCAGCAAGCGGGAACGGCGATGACCGTCGAAAGCGGAGGCAGCGCGAAAGGGTGCGTCGAGTGGAGCTATCAAACGCTGGCCAAACCCTCGACCAGCACCCCCGGGAGGCAACTCGTCTATTTCCGGCTGGTCAACAAATGCGGCCGCGAAGTCAGCGTCATGATCGACAGCCAGACCGCGGATTACGCGCAGCGCGTGGGCGAGAATGGCGGGATCGTTTTGGAGCCGGGGCAAAGCTATGGCGACGCCAAGACAATTCGCAATTATATCTTCTTCAATCCGCCCAAGGATCGCTTCCTGAACTTCTGGGTATTTCAGTCGGACCGACGATTCAACGCCGCGATTTCGCCCGACATGAACCGGTGCGTCCCGGGATTTCAGCCTGTGCGCAACAGCAAGCGCCACTATCCCGCCTGCCCTCCCGCCTTCCGGTACAAATAGGATCCCGATATGCGCATCATCGCAACCCTCTCGCTCGCCTGCCTGCCCATCGCTTCCTTCATTTCTGCGTCAGTTGCCGCGCAGCCACCGGAAAGCGCCGCGACGATCCAGGCCGACATAGAAGAGCTCAAGCGCCTGTATGCCGAGCGGTTCGCCGCAACGCCGTTCCCGGGCCTGTACGAAATCCAGCGCACGATCCCCTATTCACCGCGTGAAACCGCGCCGATCCTCGTCACCCGCGGCGGCGAATACAGCTTCAACAACGGCAAGCTCGGGGCGCAGCGCGGTGAAGACGGCTCCGCGCTCTCCGCATCCGAATGGGGCGCCCTGATACTGCGATGGCGCAGCGATATCCGATACGGCGATCTGATCCAGCAAGGCGGCACGGGTCCGCTGCGCATGCTGCTACTCTCAGCCTATGATTGTCCTTATTCTAGGAAGCTGGAGGCGGCACTCGGTGCGGCCGGCACACGCTATGCGATCATCCCGAGCACCATCGGGACGGCGAACAAACGCTATCTTCCCGACATCTGGTGCAGCCCCGATCGTTCCGCGTCGTGGAAGCAAGCAATTACCACTGGAACCCTTCCACCGCGGGCGAAAAGCGGATGCCGGTACGACAGCCGCTATTTTGTTACTCTCAATGGCATGTTCGGCGCATCGAAACCCACAGCCCTGTTTGCTGACGGCACGGTCATTCGTTCGCCGGAACCCGCCTATGTGAAGCAGAAACTTGCCGAACTGGCCCGGACGGGATCGGCCTTTTAGAGCCGCCTTCGGCTTGCTTTCGTCCTTTCGAAAAAATGAAGGGGAATGAAATGCGTTCACCTGGCCTCTTTCTGGCCATTACGGCGATGGCGGGCAGTGCTTCAGCAGCAGCTCAACCCGGAATCGCCATGCCGATCGCCAAGGGGTTCTGGATTCTCTCTACCGATGGGTGCGGGACTGCGACCAGCGGCAACGCCTATGACGGTACGCGGTGGGGCCAGATATATTATTATGGCGAAGGGGGTAGTCTGGGCCCGCTTGGCGAGATGGAACGAATCGTCAGGACCAGGGTCCTCAAGGATGGGTTCACCGACCTGACTTTTCCCGATGCCGGAGGCCTTGGCTATTTCCGTATCAAGTCTCTGGGGGGCGACCGGGCCATCTGGCGGGTGGGTGCGCCGTCGCGCGAAAGCTTCGAGGTGCTCGACGACACGCTCGCGCGATGCGATTTCGCTGCCCTCTCGCCGAAGATGCAGAAGGCGGTCCGTCAGTTCGCACCGACCCTCGCAATTTCCACCCCGGCGCCTGCCGCACCTTCAGCCCCGTCTGCACCGGCATTACCGTGGGAGGTACAACCGGTCTCTTCGGGCAAAGCCGCAATCTTTTCAGGGAGCGGCTTGACGAAAATGATCGGACTCGTGTGCGAGGCGGATGGCAGCGCTACCTTCTATACCCAACTCGCGGCCAAAGCACGCGGGAGCCAATTGACGGCGACCTTCCGCAACGATGATGGCGGACAACCGCAACTGGTGCTCGGTCATGTCGCGCAGACCGATGTCTGGACAGGCCCTGCGAGCTCCGCTGTCATTCAGTCCCTGTTCCATGGCAATGCCATCACGGTCGATTTCGGAGTGGCGGGGAAGGAACACATATCGCTGGCCGGTTCGAGCAAGACCATCCGCGAAGCCT
>NZ_JAEMQX010000106.1 GCF_016463645.1 Sphingopyxis sp.
CTTGCTCCATCAAGCTCAAGACATTAGCCTTGGCACGAATGGGAGGGCGGCGAATGACCATCCAGCCGGGACCGAGGACCGAGATCACCGCCCATCTGCGCGCGGTACCGGGCGGCGGCACCGTAATGTCGTCCGGTCGCCAGTTCATGCCGCCGCGCTTTCCGTCAGACCTGGTCGGCCTCGACGGCCAACGACGCTGGCTCGACAGGCTCGCGGACCGCGAGGCCTGTGTGGTGCAGGCGCCTGCGGGCTATGGCAAGAGCGCGTGGTGCGCGGCGCTTTTCGCCGAAGCGCGGGCCGCAGGCTGGCGCGCAGCGTGGCTGGCGATCGACACGGATGACGATGCGGCTGCCGCTCCGCAACTGTGCCGGATATTCGGCCTCGCGCAAGACGAGGAGACATCTGCGGCGGACATCGCCGATGCGCTTGCCGAGCGGATGGATGCGGCCGACGCGCCACTTCTTCTCGTCGTCGACAATGCCGATCGGCTCGTCAACGCTCGCGCCCGATCGATCTTCGAGCGCCTGATGCGGCACCCGCCAACGCAGTTGCGCCTGCTGCTGGCAAGCCGGGCGCGGCCCGGCATCGCGCTCGACGACGTTGCGGCGCGGGGCATGCTGCTCGCTATCGGTCGCCGCGAACTCGGCCTCTCCGACGGCGATGCGCAGCGCTTTCTTGTGGAGGCGGGCGCGTCGCTCGGCGCGCGCGATGTCGCGGCGCTCAATCGCTTCGTCGAGGGCTGGCCCGCCGCGCTCCGCTTGCTGGCGCGGCAGCCCGACCGGCTCGCGGCGATGGTGTCGGCAGGCCGGTGGGATGCGCTGGCGCACTGTCTCGGGCCGCTGATCGATCCGCTGGTCGACGATCTGCCTCCGCCGGCCGGACAGTTGCTGCGGCGTTGCGCCGTTGCGCCGCGGCTCGACCCCGATCTCTGCCGCTTGCTGGGTGGAGATGGCGATAGCGCAGCGATGCTGCGCGATCTCGATGCCCGGGGCCTGTTTCTGGAGCCGGTCGGCGATCGAGGCTATCGCCTTCACCGGGCCGCGCGTGCCGCGATGGCGCACCGGCTCGGGACGGACGAAGCGGTACAGCTGCGCCGTGTCGCGGGCCGCCACTATGCGAGCCGCGCGATGGCCCGCGAAGCGGTCGACCAGATGCTCGCGTGCGGCGACTTTGCCGAAGCGGCGACGATCGTCGCCGATATCGCCATGGCGATGATCGAACGCGGTGACGCCGCCCGGCTTCTCGACTGGATCGACCGCTTGCCACCCGAAATCGTCGCGGATTCGCCCGAACTCGTGCGCGCTTCACACTGGCTGGCGGTGATCGAGGCCGGTGACCTCCCGCAACCCGCCGCCGACCTTGGCCCCGAGGCGCCGGTGCTGAGCCTGCTCCATCGCGCATTCGGCGGGGACCGGCCCGATGAAGTGATCGAAGCTTGCGACCGGATTCTGGCGGATCCCACCGGGCTGCCCGACTTTGCTGTGAACATGGTTCGCGCGACGCTTGCCTTGGGGGCGTTGCGGCGCGGCCTGTTCGGGCTGGTCCATGATGCGGTGCGGCCGCTGATGCAGCGCGCGGCAGGGCAGACGCTCGACCTTCCGGGCGCGCTCGCCGTGGTTGCCAAAGCCGGAGTGTCGCGCGCGCAGGGCCAGCTCGGCGAGGCCGAACGCCTGTTGCGCGAAGCGAGGGCGCGTTTGCCGGGCACGGGGCTGGTGTCGGCACTGATTGGCGCGTCGCTGGCGCGCTCCTGCTATGAGCGAGATGCGTTCGAGGACGCGGCGGACCTTGCCGCAGGAGCCCTGCCGCATCTCGAACGCAGCGCCTTTCAGGACGCGCTGGTCCATGCCTTTCTCGTTGCCATCCGGGTGGCTGCGGGGGCGGGGCTGGACGATGCCGCCGCCGCGCTGATCGATCGCGCCGAGCTGATCGCCTTTGCGCGCGGCTGGGCACCGCTCAAGGCATTGTGCGTTGTCGAGCGGGCGCGGCTCCGTCTGCCGCAAACGATCGATGCCGAGGCGGTCGTTGCGATCGGCGACGAGGAAGGCGCGGCGCTCGATCCGCTCTCGGCGCCAGCGCGCGCCTTTGCGATCCTTTCCGAAATGCGCGCCTATGAAGCGATCGCGAACGGCGACCGCCCGCGATTGACCACGGTCGCAGAACGGCTGCTGCGCCTCGCGTCGAACGGCGATGACGCCGAACTGCGCGCGACCGCGACGCTGTTCAACATCCTGCCGCAACTGAGCGGTCGCTGCGACAAGATGGTCGAACTGGAAACCGTGCGCTTCCTCAACCATGCCGCAAGCTCGGGGTTCCGGCGGACGATCGTCGACGTGCTCGACGTCACCGGGGTTCGCGCGGTGCAGAATTTCTGCAGCGAAGCTTACACCTCCGACTGTTTTCTCGCCTTGCTGAAACTGGCCGAACCGTCGCGCGGCAATCCGGTGCTCGAGGGAGGGTACAGGGCTGCTCCGGGCGAGGCCTTTTCCTTCCTTACCGAACGCGAGATCGAGATCCTCAGCGCGCTCAAGGCCGGCGAATCGAACAAGGAGATCGCGCGGACACTGCACCTCGCTCCCGAAACGGTGAAATGGCATCTCAAGAATGTCATGCGCAAGCTCAGGGCTGGCAGCAGGGAGGAAGCGGTGGCCAACGCTGCAACGCTGGGGCTGAAACTGATCGAAGATCAGCGCATGCCGCAAGGTCATTTCGCCCCGAAATGATCGCACGGAATCCGGGTGTGCCCGTTTCTCTTCGCCTCGTGGCGGCTATCCGGCCCGGAGCATCACGTCGGACCGCAGGATGAGCAGTTCGGCGCCGAGCGTTTCCACCCCTGCATCGCTGCGCGATCCGGCGACGATCGATGCCGACAGGCAAAAGCCGGGCGCGATTTCGGTGATGCCCGTGGCCACGGTGCACACGCCGCGATGCGTATAGCCCTGATCGACGGCGAAGCCCTTCGCCGCCGCCTCGGCAATCTGGCGTCTGTAGGTTTCGAACGGCAGGTCGGCCTGCCAGCGTACCGCCGCATAGCGGCGCGCCAGCTCGGCGTCGTCCGCCGCCTGCGCCGCCGCGATCGCCCGCCCCGCCGCGCCGCCGCCGAGCGGCTGGCGCTGATCGTCGGCGAGGCTGAGTCGCATGCCGGCATCGCTTTCGGCCCGGGCGACGAGCTGCATGCGGTCGCGCGAGACGATCTTCCAGAGGCCCATCGCGGCTTCCGACTTTTGCGCGAAGGGCCTGAGCAGCGCCGCCGCCGCCTCGACGAGCCGCGCGGCGTGGCTGTTGCGCAGTGCGCCGACCGCCTGCCAGGCGGGTGCCAGCCGATAGCGCTTCGTGCGCATGTCGCGCTCGACCGTTCCTTCACCGACGAGCGTTTTCAGCAGGTTGAGGCAGCTCGACGGGCTCAGCCCGACGCGGCGGCCGACCTCCGAAAGTGTCATCGGGCCCGATTCCGCGAGCAGGCGGAGGATCGCAAAGGCTTGCGAGACGGAGCGTACCGGGCCGGTCATCCGAAGCGGAATATTTTCAGCATAGTGAAAAATCAATTCTTAATGTTGAAATAATGCGAAGGCGCGCATATCGCGCTATCGATTCGAATCGAACGGGAGAACGGCCATGAGCTTATGTCTCGACGGGAAGGTCGTCGCGATTACGGGAGCCGGACGCGGGATCGGCCGCGAACTCGCGCTGCATTGTGCTGCGCAAGGCGCCTCGGTGATCGTCAACGATCCGGGTGTCGCGCAGGCCGGCGATGGCGGCGACGCCGCGCCCGCCGAAGCGACAGCCGCCGACATCGTCGCGGCGGGCGGCAAGGCCTTCGCCAATTTCGGCAATGTGGCCGACCCCAGGGAAGCGACCGGCATTATCGAGGATGCGGTGGCGAAGTTCGGCCGCATCGATGCGGTCGTGAACAACGCCGGCATCCTTCGCGACACCATCTGGCACAAGATGAGCCATGAGGACTGGAAGAGCGTCATCGAGGTCAATCTGACCGGCGTGTTCAACGTGTCGAAGGCCGCGACGCCATGGTTTCGCGAACAGCAGTCGGGCAGCTTCATCCACTTCACCTCGACCAGCGGCCTGATCGGCAACATCGGGCAGGCGAATTATTCGGCGGCCAAGCTCGGCGTCGTCGCGCTGTCGCAGTCGATCGCGCTCGACATGGCGCGCGTCGGGGTGCGCTCGAACTGCATCGCCCCCTTCGCGTGGAGCCGCATGACATCGTCGATCCCCGCGACGACGCCTGCCGAGCAGGAGCGGGTCAGGCGGCTGCAATCGATGTCGGCGGACAAGATCGCGCCGCTCGTCGCCTATCTCGCCTCCGACCTGTCGAAGGATGTGACGAACCAGATCTTCGCGGTGCGCAGGAACGAGATCGCCCTCTTCTCGAAACCGCGCCCCGTCCGCTCGATGGCCAAGCTCGACGGCTGGACGGCAGAGGCGATCGCCGACGAGCTCATCCCCGCCTTCCGTCCCGATTTCGCCCGCGCCGACGAGGTGTCGGCGCATGTGTTCCCCTACGATCCGATCTGAGGAAAAGCCCATGAGCAACGCCGGAATGGACACGGACGTCTTCGACCAGTTCATCGAACAGCTGGGCCGCTATGTGCGCGAGCGCCTTCTCCCAGCCGAGAAGGACATCATCGAGAACGATGCGATCCCCGACGACATCCTGTCCGAGATGCGCGACATGGGCCTGTTCGGTCTGACGATCCCCGAGGAACATGGCGGCGCGGGAATGAACGTCACTCAGTATATCAGGACGATCCACACTCTTTCCTATGCGATGCCCGCCTTCCGTTCGATCATCTCGATCAACATCGGCATGTTTGCCTCGGCTCTGAAGAATGGCGGCACCGACGCGCAGAAAGCCGAATGGCTGCCGCGCGTCGCATCGGGCGAGATCGCCTGCTTCGGCCTCACCGAGCCGGGATCGGGGTCGGATTCGGCGGGGCTTCAGACCACCGCGACGCAGACCGACAACGGCTGGGTGCTCAACGGCACCAAGCGCTACATCACCAACTCGCCCTTCGCGAAGGTCGGCCTGATCATGGCGCGAACGAGCAAGGAGAATCTGCCGAAGAACGCCCATGTCTCGGCCTTTGTCGTGCCCTTCGACGCTCCCGGCGTGTCGATCGGCAAGTCGGACAAGAAGATGGGCCAGTCGGGCAGCCATATCGCCGATGTCGTGATGGACGATGTCCGCGTCGGCGGCGAAGCGCTGCTGGGCGGCGAACTCGGCAAGGGCTTCGCCTATGCGATGATGAGTCTCGACAACGGCCGCATGTCGGTCGGTGCCGCCGCTACCGCCTATGCCCGCCGCGCACTCGACAGTGCGGTGCGCTATGCGACCGAGCGCAAGGCGTTCGGCGAGCCGATCGCCAACTTCCAGTTGATCCAGCAGATGCTCGCGCAGAGCGAGATCGACATCTACGCCGCCGAATGCATGATGGAGGACGTTACGCGCCGCGCCGACGCGGGCGAGAATGTCCTGCGCAAGGCCGCGGCGTTCAAGGTCTTCGCCAGCGAGATGTGCGGCCGCGTCGTCGATGCCTGCGTCCAAGTCTATGGCGGTGCCGGCTATCTCGCCGAATATGATGCCGAACGCTTCTTCCGCGATGCGCGCATCTATCGCATCTACGAAGGCACGACGCAAATCCTGCAGCTTCAGATCGCCAAGCATATGCTGCGCGAATTCGCGGCGGCGAACTGATGTATCAACTATTGTCCGGCCTGTCGGTGATCGAGGCGTCGTCCTTCGTCGCCTCGCCCACGGCCGGGCTCTATTGTGCGCAGTTCGGCGCCGAGGTGATCCGCGTCGACCAGATCGGCGGCGGCCCCGATTTCCGGCGCTGGCCGGTGACGGCCGAGAATAACTCGCTCTACTGGGAGAATCTCAATCGCGCGAAAAAGTCGGTCGCGCTCGATCTGTCCCGGCCCGAGGGGCGCGAGCTGCTGCAGGAACTTGTGCGCGCGACGGGCCAGTTCATCACCAACTTCCCCGTCGACGGCTTCCTGTCGCACGACAGGCTGGCGGAAGGCCGCCCCGACCTGATCACCGTGCGGGTGATGGGTTGGGCCGACGGTTCGCCCGCGCTCGATTATACGGTGAACAACAGTGTCGGTTATCCGATGCTCACCGGAGCCGGGCCTGACCCGGTCAATCATGTGCTGCCCGCATGGGATCTGCTCACCGGTGCCTATGCCGCCTTCGCGTTGCTCGCTGCGATCCAGCGGCGGAGCGTCGGTGGCGAAGGCGGCGAGGTCCGCATCCCGCTGTCGGACGTCGCGATCGGCACCGTCGCCAATCTGGGCGGCATCGCCGAAGTGCTTTACTCGGGCGAGAACCGACCGCGGCTCGGCAATGCCGTGTACGGCCTGTTCGGCCGCGACTTCGTGACGCGCGACGGCAAGCGGACGATGATCGTCGTCGTCACGCCGCGCCAATGGGCGAACCTGATCGCCGCATTGAACCTCGGCGACGCGATCGCCGCGATCGAAGGTGATCGCGGCGTGTCTTTCGCAAAGGACGACGGGCTCCGCTTCGCCCACCGCGACGCGCTCTACCCGCTGTTCGAGCGGGCGATCGCTGCCCGGGGCCATGCCGATCTCGCCGCCGCCTTCGATGCGGGCGGGATCGTCCATTCGCCCTATCGCACGATGCACGATGCGGTGCAGGATCCGGCGCTCGTCGCGAACAACCCGATCTTCGGCGCGGTTCAAAATCCCAGCGGCTTCGCCTACCCCGCCGCGGGCGCCTTCTCGACGATCCCGCAGGCGACACGCGAGCCGCCCCGCCCCGCTCCACGCAACGGCCAGCACAGCGAAGACGTGCTGGCATCGCGCCTTTCGCTTTCCACGGGCGAGATCGCCCGCCTGATCGACGCCGGCATCGTCGGTGTTGCCAAAACCGGAGAATGACATGACCCTTCGCCGTGCCGCTATCGTCGCCCCGATCCGCACTGCCGTTGGCAAGTTCGGCGGTTCTCTCTCGTCGATCGCTGCCGGCGACCTCGGCGCCGTCATCCTGAAGGCGCTGATGGAGCGCACGAAGATCGACCCCGCGCGCGTCGACGATGTCGTCTTTTCGCAGGGCTATGGCAACGCCGAAGCGCCCAGCATCGGCCACTGGTCGTGGCTCGCCGCGGGCTTGCCGCTCGAGGTCCCGGGCTACCAGCTCGATCGCCGCTGTGGCTCGGGGCTGCAGGCGGTCGTCAACGCCGCGATGATGGTCCAGACCGGAATGTCCGACGTCGTCGTCGCGGGCGGCGTCGAATCGATGTCGAACGTCGAGCATTACACGACCGACGTCCGCAAGGGCGTCCGCGCCGGCAACCTGACCCTCCACGACCGCCTCACCCGCGGCCGCGTGATGTCGCAGCCGGTCGAGCGCTTCGGCGTCATCACCGGCATGATCGAGACCGCCGAAAATCTGGCCAGGGATTATGACATCAGCCGCGAACAGGCCGATGCCTATGCTGTGCGCAGCCACCAGCGCGCCGCCGCCGCTTGGGCGAACGGCCTGTTCGACGACGAACTGGTGCCGGTGTCGGTCCCCCAGAGGAAGGGCGACCCGGTCGTCTTCGCGCACGACGAGGGCTATCGTGCCGACGCGACGATGGAATCGCTCGGCAAGCTCAAGGCCCTGGAAGGCGGTGTCGTCACCGCGGGCAACGCCAGCCAGCAGAATGACGCTGCCGCCGCCTGCCTTGTCGTTGCCGAGGACAAACTCGGCGAACTCGGGCTCGAACCCATTGCCTGGTATCACAGCTCGGCCGCTGCGGGCTGCGACCCTAGCCGGATGGGCATCGGCCCCGTTCCCGCGGTCGAGCGCCTGTTCGCACGCAATGGACTCGGCTGGGGCGACATCGACCTTGTCGAGCTCAACGAAGCCTTCGCGCCGCAGGTGCTCGCGGTACTCAAGGGCTGGGGCTGGTCCGACGACGACGGCCGGAACGAGATCCTGAACGTCAACGGCTCGGGCATATCGCTCGGTCATCCGATCGGCGCGACCGGCGGTCGCATTCTTGCCAATCTCACGCGCGAGCTGGTGCGCCGTGACGGGCGCTACGGGCTCGAAACGATGTGCATCGGTGGCGGCCAGGGCATCGCCGCAATCTTCGAGCGCGCCGCCTGAACGTGACCGATCTGCGCCAGGCCCTGATGGCCGCGCAGGCCTATCGCGGTGCGGCGCATGCCGCGCTCGGCGAGCGGCTGGCGGCGCGCTCGATCGACCGCGAGCAGCGCGCCGCGCACGGCTTCGCGTGGGTCGCGACGACGGTCGCGGCACTCGAAGCAACGCTTGCGTGGTGCGAGTCCGGTCAGGATTCGAACCTGCTCGACGCAAAGATTGCCACCCTTGCCTTCGCCGAGGGCATCGGCCAGCTCGTCGGCGGCTTGGCGATGGGGCAGAATGAAATCTTCCGTCCCGCCGACCTCGGTCTCGGCGCGGCGGCGCGGACGCTCGCCGACGCCTGCGTCGCCATCCTCGATGCCGATCATGCCGCGACGCGCGCCGACGTCGCCGCCGCGCTCGCCGAGGGCCGTTGGCCGAGCGAGTCGCTGCACGACGCCGACCTCGATGCGATCCGCGAGCAATACCGCCGCTTCACCGACGCCGCGATCATCCCGAACGCACACGGCTGGCACCTCGCGAACGAGTTGATCCCCGACGCGACGGTGCAGGCAATGGCCGACCTCGGTACCTTCGGCGTCTGCATTCCCGAAGAATATGGCGGGCTTGGCCTCGGCAAGCTCGTGATGTGCATCGTCACCGAAGAATTGTCGCGCGGCTGGATCGGCGCCGGATCGCTCGGCACGCGCTCGGAGATCGCGGGCGAGCTGATCGGCATGGGCGGCACCGACGCGCAAAAGGCCGAATGGCTGCCGAAGATCGCCAGCGGCGAAATCTTGCCCACCGCGGTGTTCACCGAGCCCGATGTCGGTTCCGATCTCGGCTCGCTCCAGACGCGCGCGCGCCGCGAGGGCGATCATTGGGTAATCGATGGCGCGAAGAACTGGATCACCCACGCCGCGCGCTCGGACCTGATGACCTTGCTCGCGCGCACTCTTCCCCAAGCGAAGGGCTATGCGGGCCTGTCGATGCTGCTCGCCCCCAAGCCGCGCGGGACCGAGGCCGATCCTTTCCCCGCCGACGGCATGAGCGGCAGCGAGATCGAGGTGCTGGGCTACCGCGGGATGCGCGAATATGCGTTGCAGTTCGACGGGATGACGGCGCCCGCCGGGGCGCTGCTCGGCGGCGAGGAGGGGCAGGGCTTCAAGCAGCTCATGCGCACCTTCGAAGGCGCGCGCATCCAGACCGCGGCGCGCGCGGTCGGGGTCGCGCGCCGGGCGCTCGAACTCGGGCTCGACTATGCGCTCGCCCGCAAGCAGTTCGGCAAGGCGATCGTCCATTTCCCGCGCGTCGCTGACAAGCTCGCGATGAGTCTCGTCGATTTCGTCATGTCGCGCGAGCTGAGCTACGCCGCTGCGCGCGCCAAGGATAAGGGCAAGCGCTGCGATATCGAGGCGGGTATGGCGAAGCTGCTCGGCGCGCGCGCCGCCTGGTCGAACGCCGACGCGAGCCTGCAGATTCACGGCGGCAACGGCTATGCGCTCGAATATGAGATCAGCCGCATCCTCTGCGACGCGCGCATCCTCAACATCTTCGAAGGCGCTGCGGAAATCCAGGCGCAGGTCATCGCGCGCGGGCTGATCGAGGGTCGGAACTAAAGCCAGAGCAAAGGCTGGCGCACGGGGAAGTTGCGCACGACCTCGCCGATCACCGGGTCGGGGTTCAGGCGCTGCCAGAGGGCGAGCCATTCGTCGCGCCCTTGCGCGAGGCCGCCGAAGAGCAGACTCGGCTGGCGCACCGGGAAGCCGTCCCAATATTCCACATCGGGCGCCAGCGGCCATTTCGCCTTGTCGGCGATATAGGGCGCCATCCATGCGATCGCGCCGCCGATCGACCGGCCGTCGGAGGTCCGCCAGTCGATCAGCTTGCCGCCGCCGAGCAGCCATGCCGAGGCGGCGAGCACGTCGAGGTTGAAGAGCGAATAGGCAAAGGGTTTGGTGCGCGCGAGTTCGAGTGGCTGGCGCCCGTCGGGTGCGATCTGCGTCGGAATGATGGTCGTCTGCAGCCGGGTTCGCGCATCGGCGATTATGTCGCCGCGGCCGAGCAGGGCGGCGAAACTTGCCGCTTGCAACAGCCAACAGGTTCCGTGGTTGTTCTTCTCGTCGCGTTCTTCGATGCCGAAGGGCGAGGTGGTCAGCCAGTCCAGATAGGCAGCGAACCAGTCCTCGACGCCCGCGCGGATTGCGGCGTAGCCGGGTGCTTTCCTTCGGGCGAACAGCGCGGCGGCGCGCGCGACCTCGACGATCTGCAGCGTGTCGATCACCCCGATCGCGCGCCCGCTGTTCACGCCGATGATCGCTTGTGCGTGATCGAGGTCGGGGTTCATCCGCGTCTTCGGATCGACGAACCATGCGCGAAGGTGGTGCATCGCCGCGTCGGCGAAATGCGCCTCGCCGGTGAGTTCCCACATGGCCGCGAGGGCGGGGACGGCGCGGCCGAAAGCGATCAGCGCATCGCGATGGCCGTCGAACTTGTCGGGGTTCGATCGGCCGTCGCGGCGCACATAGGGACCGCCGGGGTTTGCCGGATCGGGCCACCAATAATCGCCCTCGGAATAATAGTCCTGCGGTCCCGCCGGACTGCGCGGCGCGGGGATGGCCGCGATGGTGCGCGGCTCGGCGGTGAGCAGGGCTTTGGCTTGGGGAAGCAGGCGGCGGCGCTCGATCGCGCGGACATCGAATGCGCCGGGCCGCGAACGCGCCCATGCGGTGGGCGCGGCGAGCATCGCGGCGGTGAGCAGGGCACGGCGGGCAATCATCGGCCGTCCTTACGGGATGCGGTAGCGCAGCAACAGGTCGCCGCTGACCGTGCGCGGATATGCGCCCGGCCCCCACGCCGAATCGGCGCGGACGAGCAACTCGTCGAGCGCGGCTTCGGGCCAGACCTGTTCCCTGTACGGCCAGTCTGCGGCGCGGCCGCGCCAGGCGGCGACATAGTCGGTCGCCCTGCGGAGCGAGCGGCCCTTTTCTTCGGCGCGGTAGAGGTCGATCCCGAGGCATGCCGCGCTGTCGGCAACCGTATAGGCGGCAGCAAGTGCGTAGAGCGAATAATGGAAACTGCGCGTCCGCGTCAGTTCCCTGGGCAGCGCGCCCGACGTGTCGACCTGCGGTCCGATCCGCACCTTGGGGAAGGCGGTCACGATTTTTTGCGCGACGTCGGGCCGCCGCGCGAACAGCGCGAAGCGCGCGACCTGCGCGTCATACCATAGGCCGTGATTGTTCGACGCCTTGCCCTCGGCCTTGCCGTTCGGGCTTTTCAGCATCCAGTCGAGATAGCGCGAAAACCAGCCTTCCAGCGCTCTTGTCTCCTCGGCCGTCAGCGCGCCCGACGGGCCGATCAGCCCCGCGGCATCGATCACGTCGATGAAGCCCGCGCCGTCGAGTACGCCTTCGGGGCGGCCGTTCGAGACGCCCGGCACCGCCTGCGCGAAATTCATGTTGGGGTTCATCGCCGTCTGGGGATCGAGGAACCATGTGCGGATCACGCGCGCGGCGCCCTCGGCATATCCGGGCTCGCCGCTGTAGAAATAGGCAAGCGCGAGCGTGTCGGCTTCGCGCGCCATCCGGCTGAGCGCGGTGCGGTCGAAGCGATTGCTTCCGATATCGGGATTGGTGTCGCCGTCGCGGCGCACATAGGGTCCCTTCGGGTTCGCCGGATCGGGCCACCAGTAACGCGCAAGGCTGACATAGTCGTGGCGGTTGCCCGACACGGGGATGCTGCGCTTGTCCATCACCGACGCGGGCCTGACTTCGAGCGCCTTGTCGGCCTGTGCGATCAGGCTCCGGTAGGCGACGGCGAGCGCCGGATCGGCGGCGAGCGCCGCCTTGATCGCGTCGAGATCCTGCGGCCGCAGCGTGAAGGTGCGGCGCCCGCCGAACGCCGCCGCATAGCCTTCGTCTCCGTTGCAGACGGCGGCCGGTTGCGACGAAGCCGCCGCCGCGGACGGGAAGGTCGCGGCGGCGGTGGCCAGGGCCAGCGGGAGGAACGCTCGCCCGCGCCGCATCAGAGGCGGACCCGGAAGCCGAAGAAATATTGCGGGCCGCTGCGCGACACTTCGGCGATGCTGTCGTATCCGCCCTTGTACATGATGTCCTGCGTGTTCGTGACGTTGAGCGCCTGCAGCTTCAGCTGGACATTCTTGGTGAGGTCGTACTGCGCCGAGAGGTTGAGGTAGGTGCCGCCACGGATCTCGCGGTTGGTGCCGCCGTTCGGCTTGTAATAGCCCGAGCGGTAGCGCAGGTTCGCGCGGAGCGAGAGGCCCCATTTCTCGAACCACACCGATCCGCTTGCGGTCCATTTCGACAGTCCGATCAGGTTCGCCGGGTCGACATAGTCGGCGATCGGCGAGGTGTCGGGATATTCGAAATTGGCGAAGGCGCGGTTGACCGACCCCTGGATGCCGAAGC
>NZ_JAEMQX010000107.1 GCF_016463645.1 Sphingopyxis sp.
ACGGCCCGCGCCTCCCGCAGGCCGGTCTCGCGCCGATCGCGGGAACAAGACCCGCCCCGATTGACGCTCAGGCCGGCGGCGCGGCCCGCGCCGCCGGCCCGTCCCTTGTCCCCGCCGATACCACCGTCGCGGCGACGAGATCGCCGATGACGTTGAGCGTCGTGCGGCACATGTCGAGGAAGCGGTCGACGCCGAGGATCAACCCGATCCCTTCGGGCGGCACCCCGACCGAAGCGAGGATCAGCGCGATCACCGGCAAGGATCCGGCAGGCACGCCCGCCGTGCCGATCCCGCCCAATATGCACACGAGCATCACCACCACCTGCTGCTGAAGCGTCAGATCGATGCCGAAGAATTGCGCGAGGAAGATCACCGTTACGCCTTCGAACATCGCGGTGCCGTTCTGGTTCGCGGTTGCGCCGATCGTCAGGACGAACCGCGCGACCTTGTCGGGGAGGCGCAGCCGGTCGTGCGCGACGCGCAGCGCGGTGGGCAGCGTCGCATTCGACGAGGCGGTCGCGAAGGCCATGACAAAGGCCTCCTGCGTCTCGCGGAAAAAAGCGACCGGCGATTTGCCCGCCAGCGTTTTGAGCAGGATCGGGAAAACGATGAACATCTGCAGCGCGAGCGCGAGCAGCACGACGCCGACAAAGGCCGACAGGCGGATGATGAGGTCCCAGCCGAATTGCGCGGCCAGATTGAACATGAAGCAGAAGACCGCGATCGGCGCGAGCTGGATGACGAGGCCGATCAGCTTCATCACCACCTCGAACACGCCTTCGACCACCGTCTTCAGCGCCTCGGTCCGCGGCGTGCGCACGAGCATCAGTCCGATGCCGAAGAAGAGCGCGAAGAACATCACCGCGAGCACATCGTTGGCACCCATCGCGGCGAAGACATTGTCGGGGACGATCGAGACGACCGCGTCCATCCCCGTCTTCGCCTCGCCCGCGCGATCGGCGATCGCCTGCGCACCCGCCGCGCCTTCGGCCATCAGCGAGCGCGCCAGCGCAGGATCGACGCCGGCGCCCGGCTGAAGCGCGTTGACGACGGCGAGGCTGATGACGACCGAGATCGCCGATACCACGATGGTGTAGACGAGCGTGCGAACGCCGACCGATTTCAGCGCACGCATCTCGCCCATTTCCGCGACGCCGACGATCAGCGCCGAGACGAGCAGAGGGATTACGAGCATGAACAGGAGACGGAGGAATATCTGCCCCAGCGGCCCCGTGACGTAAGTGGTGACCGTTTCGACCCATGTCGCTTCGGGTGCGCCATAATGGACGGCGAGCCCGATAATCAGGCCGGCGAGAAAACCGGCGAGCATTCGCCAGCGCAGCCTACGGGCGCGGGCTTCATCCCGCGCCGCCTGATCGATCGCCGCCGCTTCGGCCATAGTGAGCTCCTTGCTCGCCCCGATTTGGGCGGCCCGAAGCTCGCGCGTTACGCGTTGTCGGCCGCTGGCTTCTTCTCCCCTGCGTCATCACTATCACGAATATCGAGCCCGCGGGTTCCATGATGCTCGGTATGCGCCGGAGCGTGCGGCCTTTCGGTGAAGGCGGGATCGGGATGTTCGAGCATGCCTTCCCATTTGGTGATGACCGATGTTGCCACCGCATTGCCGACGACGTTGGTCGCGGTGCGGCCCATGTCGAGGAAATGGTCGATCGCGAAGACGAGCGCGACACCCTCGACCGGCAGGTCGAACATCGCGAGCGTCGCGGTGATGACGACGAGGCTGGCACGCGGCACCGCGGCGATGCCCTTCGACGATACCATCAACGTGAGCAGGATCAGGATCTGCGTCCCGATCGACAATTCGATGCCATAGGCCTGCGCGATGAAGATCGTCGCGAAGCTCGCGTACATCATCGAGCCGTCGAGGTTGAAGCTGTAGCCCAGGGGCAGCACGAAACCCGAAATGCGGCGCGGAACGCCGAAGCGGTCGAGCTGTTCGAAAAGCTTGGGCATCGCCGCTTCGGACGAGGCGGTCGAGAAGGCGATCAGCAGCGGCTCGCGAATGTAGCGGATGAGCTGGACGATCCGCGCGCGCAGGAAGACCGCGCCCGCGGCGAGCAACAGCGCCCAGAGCAGGACGAGCGAGATATAGAATTCGATCAGCAGTTCGGCATAGGTCGCGAGGATGCCGAGACCATATTGCGCGACGACCTTCGCCAGAGCGCCGAAGACGGCAAGCGGCGCGAGGCGCATGACATAGCCGGTAATCTGCAGCATGAGTTCGGCGAGCGCTTCGGCGCCGCGGACGAGCGGCTTGCCCTTTTCGCCGAGCGCGGTCAGCCCGACGCCCGCGAAGAGCGAGAAGACGAGTATCTGGAGAACGTTGTTTTCCGCCATCGCGGCGATGACATTCTTGGGGAACACATGTTCGATGAACTCGAACATATCGAGTTTCTTGACCTCGCCCACGGCCTGCGCCGACGCGGTCATGTCGACCCCGACGCCGGGCTGGAGCAGGTTCACCATGATCAGACCGAGGCTGATCGAGATCAGGCTGGCGATGATGAACCAGGCGATCGCGCGCGTGCCGATGCGGCCGAGCGCCGAACTGTCGCCCATATGCGCAATGCCGGAGACGAGCGTGCCGAGAATCAGCGGCGCGACGAGCATCTTGATGAGGTTGAGGAAGATGGTGGCGAGCGTACCGAAGCTGCGGAGCCAATATTCGAACGCCTGGCTGTCGGCCGGAACCGCAAGACGAACCGCATATCCGACGACGATGCCGAGGACCATGCCGATCAAAATGTACAAAGTGAGGCGACGCGCCATCAAGATACTCCCCTGTTCCGCACATGGCGGATATTTATGCGAGCGGAGGTAACAGGGTGATGCGCCGCGGGCAATCGCTGCCGGGCCTGTCGCGCGTCAAGGCGTCCAGAAAGCAAGCGCGGCGCAGCCCGCAGCGCCGGTGAGGATGTTGAGGGGGACGCCGATGCGCACGAAATCCATGAAGCGATAGTCGCCCGCAGCATAGACGAGCGTGTTGGTCTGGTACCCGACCGGGGTCGCGAAACAGGCCGACGCGCCGAGCATCAGCGCGATCAGCAACGGCTGCGGCG
Organism: Sphingopyxis sp.; assembly: GCF_016463645.1. Taxonomy (GTDB): domain Bacteria; phylum Pseudomonadota; class Alphaproteobacteria; order Sphingomonadales; family Sphingomonadaceae; genus Sphingopyxis. The sequence continues at coordinate 3,081 of NZ_JAEMQX010000107.1, forward strand.
CGACGCCGGTCGCCTCCGCAATGCCGATGACCAGCGGGCCCATCAGCGCCGCGACGGCGTTGTTGCTGAGCAGTTCGGAGAGCAAAAGCGCCGAGAAATAGACGATCGCGATCACGGCCCATCGCGGCGCATCGGTCAGCACCGGTTCGAGCGCGCCGACCATCAACGCCACCGAGCCCGCCTGTTCGAGCGCCGCGCCGACCGCGAGCATCGCGAAGATCAGGATCAGCACGTCGCCGTCGATGCTGCCCCACGCCTCCGACGCGTCGATGCAGCGGGTGAGGAGGACGATGCCGACGCCGATGAAGGCGGCGATGCCGATCGACATCACGCCGGTGGCCGAAAGGAATACCGCGCTCGCCATCACGAGGATCGCGATCCACGCGCGGCGGCGGCGAAAGGCGGTGACCGACGCCATCGCGAGGCCAATGAGGTTGGGATTGTCGCGCAGCAGCGCGACATTCGCGTCGTCGGCTTCGACGAGAAGGCGGTCGGCGGCGCGGATGCGGCTTTCCGACAGCGTCGGTCCCGGAAGGTGGCGAAAGCGCGTAACACCGAGAATGCGGACGCGCTGGCGCTGAAGGAACGGAATTTCGGAGAGCGGCCGGTCGATCGAGCGGTGACTGGGCGACACGGTTATCTCGACGACGGTCGCTTCGGCTTCGGGACTGTCGCCGATGCCTATCGCGAAGCGCCGCTCGCTGCGGACGGTCATCAGCGCAGCGCCGTCGAGCCGCGCGACGATCCGATTGCCCGCCGCGAGCCGGTGGTTCTGCGCGTCGACTCCCGTCATCAGCTTTCCGCCCGCGATCACACCGACGATCTGGCCCGGTGCGATGCCGAGGCTTGCGGCGTCGAGCGACATGTCGACCGCCGGATCGTCTTCGCCAAGCGCAAGTTCGGTAAGGTAAAGTTGCTCTGCTCCGTCGGCCTTTTCGGCGATACGCGGATAATCCGACGGCAGGAAGCGCGCCATGACGAGCAGCCCGACGACACCCGCCGCCGCAACCGCGAGACCATAGGGAGTGATGCTGAACAACCCGAAATGACCGAGACCGGCCTGTTCGGCGATCCCCGCGACGACGAGGTTCGTCGAAGTGCCGATCAGGGTCAGGCAGCCGCCGAGTACAGCGATCACCGACAGCGGCATCAGCAATTTCTTGGGCGAGACGCCGAGGGCTTCGGCAAGGCGGAAGCAGACCGGCATCATCACGACGACGAAGGGCGTGCTGTTGATGAAGCCCGACACGAGCAAACCGCCGCCGAACACCTCGATCACCGCGAGGCGTGGATTCCGCCTGGCGCGGTCGACGACGTAATTGCCGACCTTGTCGATCACCCCGGTGCGAATGAGCGCGCCGGAAAGGATGAACATCGCCCCGACGGTAAGCGGCGCGCTGTTCGAGAAAACGCCATAGGCGCCTTTTTCGTCGAGCAGCCCGAGCGCGAGCATCGTGCCCGCGCCGGCGACCGCGACCACCGACGGCGAGAAGCGTTCCCAGACGAAGGCGGCGAACATGCCCGCGAGGATGAACAGGCCAATGACCGCCTTCTGCTCTGCGATAAAGGCGGCGACGAACTCCACTAGACCATCAGCCGTTCTGCGCCCTGTGCAGCAATTTGTGATCGGCGAGGACCAGCGCCATCATCGCCTCGACCACCGGCGCGCCGCGAATGCCGACGCAGGGATCGTGGCGGCCCTTGGTCACGATATCGGTCGCCTCCCCGGCCTTGTTGACCGTCGGAACGGGCGTCAGGATCGAGCTGGTCGGCTTGAACGCGACGCGCACGACAACGGGCTGGCCGGTCGAGATGCCGCCCGCGATGCCGCCGGCGTTGTTCGACAGGAAATCGGGGCGGTTGCTGCCGTCGCTCGCGGGACGCATCGGATCGGCATTTTCCTCGCCGCGCAGGCGCGCCGCGTGGAAGCCGGCGCCGATCTCGACGCCCTTCACCGCGTTGATCCCCATCATCGCGGCGGCGAGATCGCTGTCGAGCTTGGCATAGATGGGGGCGCCCCAGCCGGCGGGAACCCCGCTGGCGGCGCATTCGATGACGGCGCCCAGCGAACTGCCCGCCTTGCGCGCGGCGTCCATCAGACCTTCCCAGCGCTGCGCCGCAGCGGGATCGGGACAGAAAAAGGGATTGCGATCAATCTCTTCGAGGTCGAAGTTGGCGGGATCGATCGTATCGCCGCCGATCTCTGCGACCCAGGCGTGGATTTTCACCTCGGGGATCACGAGCCGCGCGACGCCGCCCGCGGCGACGCGCGCCGCGGTCTCGCGCGCGCTCGAGCGGCCGCCGCCCCGATAATCGCGGATGCCATATTTGGCGTCATAGGCGTAGTCGGCGTGGCCCGGGCGGTACGCTTGGGCGATCTCGCCATAATCCTTCGAGCGCTGGTCGACATTCTCGATCATCAGGCTGATCGGCGTGCCCGTCGTCTTGCCCTCGAAAGTCCCCGACAGGATGCGCACCTGGTCGGGTTCCTGCCGCTGCGTCGTGTGCCGCGACTGGCCGGGGCGGCGCTTGTCGAGGAAAGGCTGGATGTCGGCTTCGGACAGTGACAGGCGCGGCGGGCAACCATCGACGACGGCGCCGAGCGCGGGGCCATGGCTTTCCCCCCAGGTGGTGAAGCGAAGAACGCGTCCGAAGCTGTTGAAACTCATTGCCCTATCCCATCCGGCCGAATGCGGGTGCGTAATCCGCGCGGCCGCCTTGCGGCCAAGTCGCGCCCGAGTCCAGCATCATCGCCATGAAATGCGGGCCGGCGAACGGCGACGCGAAACGCGCCGCAAGTTCGGGCGAATAGCCGAAGCGCGGGTAATAGTTTTCGTGACCGAGAACGAAGCCGATCGCGACATCTTGCCGGCGGAGCGCGTCGAGCCCTGCGTGGATGAGGGCGTCACCGATGCCCTGGCGCTGGAGCGCGGGCGCGACCGAGACCGGCGCAAGGCCGGCGCCCGGGATCGCAGCGCCGTCGGCCTCGACATCCATACGGCTGAACAGCACATGCCCGGCGATCGCGCCATCCCGTTCGGCGACAAGCGACACCATGACGTCACCATCCGCTTCGATCATCCGCACAAGGTCCGCTTCGCCCTGATGTCCGAATTCGGTCCCGGCAAAAGCGGCGCGAATGACGCTGTCGATAGCCTCCTCATCCTCCGCGCGGGCGGGGCGGATGACGAGGCCGTCAGGCAAGCGCGATGTCCGGCGCGTCTTCCTGCTTCATGCCGACGGTGTGGTAGCCCGCGTCGACATGGTGTGTTTCGCCCGTGACGCCGCCCGACAGGTCGCTCAGCAGATAGAGCGCCGAGCCCCCCACGTCATCGATGGTGACGTTGCGGCGCAGCGGGGCGTTATGCTCGTTCCACTTGAGGATCAGGCGGAAGTCGCCGATGCCCGAGGCGGCGAGCGTCTTGATCGGCCCCGCCGAGATCGCGTTCACGCGAACGCCCTGCGGGCCATAATCATTGGCGAGATATTTGACGCTCGTCTCCAGCGCCGACTTGGCGACGCCCATGACGTTGTAGTGGGGGATGACCTTTTCCGCGCCGTAATAGCTCAGGGTCAGCAGCGAGCCGCCGCCCTTGCCGGTTTCGGGATCGAAGGGCGTCATCATCGCCGCGGCGCGCCTGGCGACCGCGGTGAAGCTGTAGACGCTGATATTCATCGTCATCAGGAAGTCGTCGAGCGTCACATCGGCATAATGGCCGCGCAGCGCCTCCTTGTTGGTATAGCCGATCGCATGGACGACAAAGTCGATCGTCGGCCAGCGTGCGGACAGCGTGGCAAAGGCCGCATCGAGATTGTCCATGTCGGCGACGTCGCAGTCGATCAGGAAATCGCAGCCGAGTTCGTCGGCGAGCGGCTTCACGCGCTTCAGCATCACATCGCCCTGATACGAAATCGCAAGCTCCGCCCCATGTGCATGCAATGCCCTGGCAATGCCCCAGGCAAGCGATTTGTCGTTCGCGAGGCCCATGATCAGCCCGCGCTTGCCCTTCATCAGACCCGTCATTTTTCTTCTCCAGCCTTTTTGGCTTCAAACTTCACATCGTCGACGCGCCCAATAGCGTCGTGGCCCAAATCCTCAACCTCTACCAACGCGGCATTGAGTTCGGCGCCCATCACCATACCCAATCCGACGAGGTAGAAAAAGAAGAGCGCGATCATGACACCCGCAAGGCTGCCGTAAGTTGCGTCGTAGCTGAGCAGGCTGGCGAGCAAAGGCGGGAGCGCGAGCGTGACCGCAATCCACCACAAGGTCGTGAACAACGCACCCGGCCATTTGGGGCAGTTTTTGAGGCGCCGGTATTTCGACGGCGTCAAGCTGTAGAACAGCATGTAGATCGCGAGAAAAAGGCCGAAACCCGACACGCCGCGCGAAATCAGCACGACACCGAACGACTGATATCTTTCAGGCAGCACACGGGTCACGAACTGTTCGATCCCGACGATCAGCACCTGCATGCTGAACGACAGCAGCATCAGCACGACCGCGCCGGTGATGATCCCGATCGACAGCAGCCGGTAATGGAAAAAACCCTTCGAGAAATGCGTGCCGTAGGCGCGGCGCAATATGTCGCGCACGGTCTCGATCAGACTGCCGACGGTCCACAGCGCGACCAGCGCGCCGAGCCACAGGAAAATGCCGGTGCGCGCGGTCATCACCTCGCGGATCGGTCCCGACAGCGCTTTTGCCACCGTCGGCGGCATGGTCGAGAAGACCGCCTCGATCGCCGCCTCGCCTCCGCTGCTGCCGCCGAAGATCGACAGCGCGGCGGCGAGCAGGATGAAGAAGGGGAAGAGCGCGATCAGCGCGAGGTAGGCGAGATTACCCGCATGGATGAAACCGTCGGTATAGGTGCCGACGACAACGCGGCGTGCGATGCGCCAGGCGCGTGTGCCGGGACCAAGCTGTTCGCGGCTGCGATCGATGATCCCCTGCGCCCGCGCGCGCAGCTTGACCCGCTTGGCACGCTCGGCGCGCGCCTCGGGCGAATGCGGCGAATGGCCCTCCGCCAGAAATTCCTTGCCAACCTCGTCGGCGACCTCGCGCTCGAGCGCCGCGACGGTCTTTTTCTCGCTGGCCTCAGCCACGCATCACACGCCGAGTTCCGCCCGCACGTCGCGCGGATCGGTCCATTCGCTGAGCAGCCTGATCAATGCCTCGTCGTCGGCCGGCAGGTCCACCATCAGACGGACGAGCTGGTCGCCGCGGCCGCCGCTCTTCTGGCTGAATCCCTTGCCCTTGAGCCGCATCACCTTGCCCGACGAGGAGCCGGCCGGGATCGACAGCATGACGGGGCCGTCGACGGTCGGCACCTTGATCTTCGCGCCCTTGACCGCCTCGTTCAGCGTGACGGGCAGGTCGAGGCGGATGTTGGCCCCCTCGCGCTCATAGAAGGGGTGATCCTTGACCGTGATCGTGACGATGCCGTCGCCGGTGCCGCCCGGTCCCGCCTGCCCCTTGCCGGCAAGGCGCATCTGGGTACCGGTCTCGACCCCCGCGGGCAGTTTCAGGTCGATCGTCGCGCCGTCGGCGAGTGCGATGCGCTGCGGCGCCTGTGTCGCGGCGTCGATGAAGCTGACCGACAGGCGATAGGCGACATTGGCGCCCTTTTGCGGCGGCGCGCTGCGTCCGCCGAAGCCGCCGAACGGCCCCCCGCCGCCGCGACCGCCGAACAGGCCTTCGAAGATGTCGCCGAAGTCGGCGCTTTCGCCACCGAAACCGCCCTGCCCGCGCGGGTCGCCGCGGAAGCCGCCGCCCCCGCCGCCATAGCCGAACGGCATCGCCGGATTGCCGTCACCGTCGATCTCGCCGCGGTCATATTGTGCGCGCTTCGTCTTGTCGGACAGGAGGTCATACGCCTTGGTCACGTCGGAGAATTTCTCCGACGCCTTCGGGTTGTCCTTGTTCTTGTCGGGATGAAGTTCCTTGGCGAGTTTGCGATAGGCGGACTTGATTTCCGTATCGCTTGCAGTCTTCGCAACGCCCAGGGTGGAATAGGGATCGGCCATCTTGCTCCTGTAGCCCGATAAGTGACTGGGCGTGAAGCCCGATTGCGTGCGCGATGTGGTAATGTCCCGCCGAAGGTCAAGTTCCATATACATCGCGCTCGACCATGTCCGCGACGCGCATTATGACCACGGCGATGAACGACGATCCCTTTGCCTTGTTCGACAGCTGGTTCGCCGAAGCGCGTGCCAGCGAACCCAATGACGCCAATGCGATGGCGCTCGCGACAGCGACGCCCGAAGGTCATCCGTCGCTGCGCATGGTGCTGCTGAAGGGACACGGCCCTGACGGCTTCGTCTTCTACACCAATCTCGACAGCCGGAAGGGCGGCGAACTCGCCGCGAACGCCCACGTCGCGCTGCTCTTTCACTGGAAATCGCTGCGACGGCAGATCCGCATCGAGGGCGCGGTAACGCCCGTCGAGGATAGCGTCGCCGACGCCTATTTCGCGACGCGGAGCCGCGACAGCCAGCTTGGCGCCTGGGCGAGCGACCAGTCGCGCCCGCTCGACAGCCGCGAAACCTTCGAGGCGCGCTTCGGGGAGATGCAGGCGCGGTTCGACGGGCGGGACGTGCCCCGCCCGCCGCGCTGGTCGGGGTGGCGCGTTAATCCTTCGGCTATCGAGTTCTGGCAGGACCGGGCGCACCGGCTCCACGAACGCACATCGTTCCGGCGCGCCGGCGATCGTTGGACGAAAGGATTGCTGTATCCATGAGCGCCGCACGCCGCCTTCCCATTACGCAGGTCGACGCTTTTGCCGACCGGCCTTTCACGGGCAATCCCGCCGCGGTGATGCCGCTCGAGGAATGGCTCGACGACGCGACCCTGCAAGCCATCGCGGCCGAGAATAATCTTGCCGAAACCGCCTTCCTCGTTCCCGACGAAAGCGACGAGGCCGATTATGAGCTACGCTGGTTCACCCCGACGATCGAGGTCGCACTGTGCGGCCATGCGACGCTCGCGAGCGGGCATGTCCTCCTGTCGGCGGCGCAGTGGCGGAACGACATGCATTTCCGCACGCGCAAGGCCGGGCGCCTGACGGTCGCGCGCAACGGCGATGACGGCGGTTACCGGATGAAGCTGCCCGCCTATCGGGCGGTTGCGAAGCCAATGCCCGACATCGCACGCGCGATGGGCGGCGATGTCGTCGAGGCGCTGTGGCATGACGGCGGCTATGCACTGATCGTCTATCACAGCGCCGAGGAAATTCGCGCGCTGACGCCCGATCTCGCCGCGCTCGGCAAAGAGGACATCCTCTATATAGCGACCGCTCCGGGTGGCGGCGATCCGTCGGACGCCGACGTGGTGAGCCGCGCCTTCGCGCCGGGCGCGGGCATCCCCGAAGACCCCGTGACCGGGTCGGCGCACAGCGTGCTGACGCCCTATTGGACGACGCGCCTCGGCCGCGATCATTTCGCGGCCTATCAGGCGAGCGCGCGCGGCGGCCATGTCGGCTGCCGCCTCGACGGCGAGATGGTCGAACTCACCGGCACCTGCGTCACGACGCTGGTCGGCGACTTCCTGCTATAGGCTTTCGGTCAGGTCGGCGAGGTGGCGGCGCAGCGCCGGAAACTGATCGTCGGTCGTGACGCCCAATCGCACGATCGTCACCCGCTGCGACGGCGAGACAATGACATATTGCCCCTGATGACCGATGCAGGCGAAAAGGTCGTTTGGGCCACGATCGGGCCATAGCGCCGGCTGCGCGCCAGCCGGGCGTTTGCGATTGAGCCAGATATGTCCGCCATAGCCGGCATCGTTCGCCGACGGCGTCAGCATGAAGCGGATCCAGGTTTCGGGAAGCAGCCGCTGACCGTTCACGACGCCATGGTTGCGCAGAAATTCGCCGAACCGCGCATAGTCACGCGCGGTCGCGTGCATGATCGACCCGCCGATCATCGTCCCGTGCGCATCGAACTCGGGGGTCAGGCTGGTCATGCCGAGCGGCTCGATCAGCCGGCCGCCGATGAAATCGCGCATCGCGTCGCGCCGTGCTTCGGGGTTTTTCGACGGCGTCAGCGTATCGGCCAATATGTCCGAAAGGATGACGCTGGTCGCCGAGCTGTAGTTGAAAACCTCGTCCGGTTGCGCCGCCGCGGGCTTCGCCTCGGCAAAACCCGCCATGTCCGCCGCGCCGTCGCCGAACAGCATCGCGACGGTGTCGCCCTGCCATACCGGATCGCCATTCTCGACATGCTCGAGCCCCGACGACATATGAAGGAGGCTCCGCAGCGTGATCGCGCCGCGCGGGTCGCCGCTCCGCTGCCATGCTTTGACAGGCGCCGGCCCATCGAGCGACAATTGCCCGTCGGCGACGAGGAAGCCGGTGAGCACCGCAGTGATGCTTTTCGCCATCGACCAGCTGATGAGCTTCGTATCGGGACCGAAGCCCGCGCCATAACGTTCGTAGATCAGCTCGCCGTCGCGCAATATGACGAGCGCGCGCGTCTGTCCGACATCGTCGGCATCGGTGAACAGCGCATCGGCCCGGCCGCGGATCGCGGCGGGAAGCGCGGGAAGCGCCCGGGGTGTGTCGGCAGCCGCGACGCCGTCGAGCGAGGCACCGAATTTGGGCGCGGGTGCGGCGGGCGCCAGATTGCCCTGCCCCGCGGCGTGGGTCAGCGACCAGGCGCCGAACATCGCGAGGGCGGCACTTGCCAGCAGCCGTTTTTTCGTGATCATGGTGCGGGTGAATAACATCAATCCGACCGGGCCGACAACCGGCGAGCCGCAGGCTCCCGCGCCGCCGCCCGACGCGCCCGCGCCATCCCGAAACAAGCCGAGCCGGTGGGGCGGCTGCCTCCCCTGGGCCATCATATTCGCCGTGCTTTTCGCAATCTTCGCGATCTGGAAATTCCCGTCGTTCCAGGCGCAGGCGGAACTGGGATCGGCCTATGCCGCACGCGTCGGCTGTTCGTGCCGCTATGTGCAGGGGCGCAGCCTCGAAAGCTGCCAGAGCGATTTCGAGCCGGGGATGGAAATGGTATCGTTGAGCGAGGATCCGTCGACGAAAACGGTGACCGGGAGCGTCCCGCTGCTCGCATCGCGCAGCGCCCGATACTCCGGGGCCAGCGGCTGCCTGCTCCGCCCCGAAAATTGACGCCGGAAGACGCCGCGCACCGGGTCCGGCGGAATCCAAATATGATCGGCCTATTCCTCGCCGTCCGCCGGCGAAATGGCCGACCGATGGCGCTGCCGCCATTCGCCCGGCGACATGCCCAGCTTGCGCCGAAAGATGGCGCAGAGATGCGCGTGACTGGAAAAGCCCGTCGCAAAGGCGATCTCGGCGATCGACAGCGGGCGGTTCATAAGGAACCAGCAGG
>NZ_JAEMQX010000216.1 GCF_016463645.1 Sphingopyxis sp.
TCGTCCTCGTCGGCGAGGGTGACGGTCGCGCCGAACACGATGCGGTCGCCCGACAGCGTCGTCGGATCGATCACCTGAGCGCGCGACAATTTGTCCTCGAGGTCGCCGATCGTCGCTTCGACCTGACCCTGACGTTCCTTGGCGGCGTGATATTCGGCGTTTTCCGAAAGGTCGCCGTGCGCGCGCGCTTCCTCGATCGCATCGACGATCAGCGGTCGCTCGGCTTTGAGGGTCGCGAGTTGCGCGTTCAGCTTCTCATAGCCTTCTGCCAGCATCGGCACCTTTTCAACGCTTGCCATTATCCTGTTGTCCTTCGTCAATAATCCAGCGCCAGCGAAACTTCGCCGGGCGGCTGCGCCGCTTTTCCGTCAATGTCGGGGAGTTGGAGCGGTATCTTCAATAATAGTCCTGAAGTGGCTTCACTTCAAGAGAGTGCGCGCGAAGCGCCCCGATCGCCTGCGTCGACGCATCGCTCGCCGCGGCCGTGGTGTAATAGGCAATGTCGGCGGCGAGCGCCGACGCGCGGATCGACTGCGAGTCCTGCAGCGACTGCCAACCCTCGGTCGTGTTGAAGATGAGCTGCACGTCCCCGTCCTTGATCCGGTCGACGATATGCGGGCGCCCTTCGGCGACCTTGTTGACGCGCTCGACCTCGACGCCTTGCCCCGCCAGATAATCGGCGGTGCCGCCGGTCGCGATGACGTTCCATCCCCAGTCGACGAGCTGCTTCACCGCGCCGATGATGCGCGGCTTGTCGCTATCCTTGACCGATACGAAAACGCGGCCTTCGGTCGGCAGACGATCGCCCGCGCCGAGCTGCGCCTTGGCGAAGGCGAGGTTGAAATTGCTGTCGATTCCCATGACTTCGCCCGTGGACTTCATCTCGGGCGACAGCACCGGATCGGTACCGGGGAAGCGCGCGAAGGGGAAGACCGCTTCCTTCACCGCGACGTGCGCGATGTCGCGATTGATCTTCGGCAGATCGGCGAGCTTTTCGCCCGCCATCACGCGCGCCGCGATCTTGGCGATCGGCGAGCCGACCGCCTTGGCGACGAAGGGAACTGTGCGGCTGGCGCGCGGGTTGACCTCGATCAGGTAAACCTCGTCGTCCTTGACCGCGAACTGGATGTTCATCAGGCCGCGGACTTCCAATGCGCGCGCGAGCGCGTCGGCCTGCCGCTCGATCTCGGCGACGATCTTGTCCGACAGGCTGTACGGCGGGATCGAGCAGGCGCTGTCGCCCGAATGAACCCCGGCTTCCTCGATATGCTGCAGCACGCCCGCGACGACGACATCGGTGCCGTCGCACAGCGCATCGACGTCGACTTCGATCGCGTCGCGCAGATAGCGGTCGATCAGCACCGGCGAGTCGCCCGACACCTGCACCGCGGTCTCGATATAATTTTCGAGCTGCGCTTGGTCGTCGACGATCTCCATCGCACGGCCGCCGAGGACGTAGGAGGGGCGGGTGAGCACCGGATAACCGATGCGCGCCGCGACCGCGACGGCTTCCTCGCGACTGCGCGCGATGCCATTCTCGGGCTGCTTGAGGCCGAGTTTGTTGACGAGCGCCGCGAAACGTTCGCGGTCTTCGGCAAGGTCGATCGCGTCGGGCGAGGTGCCGAGGATCGGGATGCCCGCCTCGGCCAGCGCCTGCGCCAGCTTCAGCGGCGTCTGGCCGCCGAACTGGACGATCACGCCCACCAGCTCGCCCCGCGACATTTCGACGTGCAGGATTTCGAGCACGTCTTCGGCGGTCAGCGGCTCGAAATAGAGGCGGTCGGACGTGTCGTAATCGGTGCTGACCGTCTCCGGGTTGCAGTTGATCATGATCGTTTCATAACCCGCGTCCTCGAGTGCGAAGCACGCATGGCAGCAGCAATAGTCGAACTCGATCCCCTGCCCGATCCGGTTCGGACCGCCGCCGAGGATAACCACCTTCTTGCGGTCCGACGGGTTCGCCTCATTCTCGGGCTCGCCGAAGGTCGGGGCCTCGTAGGTCGAATAGAGATAGGGCGTCTGCGCCTGGAATTCGGCGGCGCAGGTGTCGATCGTCTTGAACACCGGACGCACGCCGAGCTTGTAGCGCAGCGCGCGCACTTCGGCTTCGGTGACGCCGCCGGTCATCGCCTTCACCGCCTCGTGGATCAGCCCGCTGCCGCGCGCCGTCGCGCGGCGCGTGCCGGGGTGGAGGTTCGCGGACTGGAGCGCGAGATAGGCGAGGCGCTTGTCGGAGAAACCCATGGCCTTCAGCTTGCGCAGCCCTTCGACATCGCGCGGCAGGCCGTTTTCGCACACATGCTGTTCGGCGGCGACGATCTCGGCGATGCGTTCGAGGAACCACATGTCGTAACCCGCAACGCGGTTGATCTCGGCGAGCGGCAGCTCCTCGCGGATCGCCTGCGCGGTGTTCAGCAGCCGGTCGGGAGTGCGCTTGGCGAGTTCGCTACGGAGCTGGTCGTGCGTCGCGCCCTTGAGGCGGTCGACGAAATTGAAGCCCGAAAGCCCCGTCTCCAGCCCGCGCAGCGCCTTCTGCAGGCTCTCGTGGATCGTGCGCCCGATCGCCATCACCTCGCCGACCGACTTCATCGCCGTCGACAGCGTCGCCTCGGCGCCCTTGAACTTTTCAAAGGCGAAGCGCGGGATCTTGGTGACGACATAGTCGATCGTCGGTTCGAACGACGCCGGGGTCACGCCGGTGATGTCGTTCATGATCTCGTCGAGCGTGTAGCCGACCGCCAGCTTCGCCGCGACCTTGGCGATCGGGAAGCCCGTCGCCTTCGACGCAAGCGCCGACGAGCGCGACACGCGCGGGTTCATCTCGATCACGATCAGGCGGCCGTCCTTCGGATTGACCGCGAACTGCACGTTCGATCCGCCGGTTTCGACACCGATCTCGCGCAGCACCGCGATGCTCGCGTTGCGCATGATCTGATATTCCTTGTCGGTCAGCGTCAGCGCCGGCGCAACGGTGATGCTGTCGCCGGTATGCACGCCCATCGGATCGACATTCTCGATCGAACAGATGATGATGCAATTGTCCTTGCGGTCGCGCACCACCTCCATCTCATATTCTTTCCAGCCGAGGAGCGATTCCTCGATCAGGAC
>NZ_JAEMQX010000108.1 GCF_016463645.1 Sphingopyxis sp.
CGGCCCACCCCGATCAGGTTCAATCCACGAAAGGACAAATGATGGCTAAGGTACTGGTGCTCTATTATTCGAGCTATGGTCATATCGAGCGGATGGCCGACGCCGTCGCCGATGGCGCGCGCGCCGCGGGCGCCGAGGTCGATATCCGCCGCGTCGCGGAAACCGCTCCCGCAGCGGTGGTGCAGGCCGCGGGTTTCAAGACCGACACCGCACACCCGCTGCTCAGCGATCCGAACGAACTCGCCAGCTATGACGCGATCGTCGTCGGCACGCCGACGCGTTTCGGCCGCATGTCGAGCCAGATGGCAAGCTTCTGGGACACGGCGGGCGGCGTGTGGGCGCAGGGCAAGCTCAACGGCAAGGTCGGCGCGGCCTTCACCTCGACCGGATCGCAGCATGGCGGCCAGGAAACGACGCTGTTCTCGGTCCTCACCAACCTCCTCCACTTCGGCCTGACGATCGTCGGTCTCGACTATGGCTTTGCCGGTCAGATGGGCGTCGATGAAGTCAAGGGCGGCGCGCCCTATGGCGCAACGACGATCGCCGGTGCCGACGGCTCGCGCCAGCCCGGCGAGGACGATCTCTCCGGTGCCCGCTATCTCGGTGAGCGCGTCGCGCGCACCGCCGCGAAACTGGCGGCCTGAACCGATGCGCCGTCTCCCGAGCCTTTTCCTTTCGCACGGCTCGCCGATGATGGCGCTCGAGCCCAGCCCGGCGCGGAGCTTCCTCGCCGGGCTGGGCGACCAATTGCCGCGTCCGCGCGCGATCCTTGTCATATCGGCGCATCATGACGCGGCGTTCGAAGGCGGCCGCGCGACGGTAACCGCCTCGCCCGCCCCGCCGACGATCCACGATTTCGGCGGCTTCCCCGACGAACTCTTCGCGATGCGCTATCCCGCGCCGGGCGATCCGGCGCTGGCGAGCCGCGTGGTCGAGTTGCTTGCCAGCCATGGTCTTGCCGTCACCGCCGATTCCGAACGCGGGCTCGACCATGGCGCGTGGGTGCCGCTGTCGCTCATCTATCCCGACGCCGACATCCCGGTCGTCCAGCTCTCGATCGCCTCGAACACCCCGCCCGAATGGCATCATGCGCTCGGGCGGGCGCTCGCACCGCTGCGCGACGACGGCGTCCTCATCATCGGCTCGGGCAGCATCACGCACAATTTGCGCGCGCTCTTCTCGGCGCGCCTGCCGATCGACGCCCCCGCGCCGGCGTGGGTCACCGGTTTCACCGACTGGATCGCCGATCGCATGGCGGCCGGTGCAATCGACGACGTCCTCCACAGCGTCGAACGCGCGCCGCACGGGGCCGACAATCATCCGACGCCCGACCATATATTGCCGCTGTTCGTGGCGATGGGCGCAGGCGGGGCCTCGCTCAACGCCGAACGGCTGCACCACAGCGTGACCTATGGCCTGCTCGCGATGGACGTTTACGCTTTCGACTGAACGCCGGCCCGCCTATAGCGCGCCATGCTCCTTTCAGATCGTGTCCTCTTCCTCGATGGCGAGGCCCTTGTCATCGACAAGCCCGCGGGTCTGCCGGTCGACGCCCCGCGCGATGGCAGCCTCAGCCTTGAAAACCATCTCGACCTCCTGAAGTTCGGTTTCAAGCGCTGGCCGCTTCCCGTCCACCGGCTCGACCGCGACACCTCGGGCTGTCTGCTCCTCGCGCGCAACCCCAAGGCGCACGGCCGCTTCACGCGCGCCTTCGAGAGCCGCGAGGTCGAGAAGCAATATCTCGCGATCCTCGATGGCGTGCCCGACGGCGACGGAGGGACGATCGACCTGCCGCTTTCGAAGGTTTCGACCGCGGAAACCGGCTGGCGCATGGTCGGCGATCCCAAGGGCAAGCCCTCGATCTCGCATTGGGAAAAGCTCGCCGTCGTCGGCGACCGCGCGCTGCTGCGCTTCCGTCCCGAAACCGGCCGCACCCACCAGCTTCGCGTCCATGCGCTCGAAGGGCTCGGTTTCCCGCTCGTCGGCGACCCGGTCTACGGCCGCAGCGGCACCAAAACACGCACCTTGCTCCACGCCGAACGACTGGTGGTAAAACGTGACGTCAAGCCGTCGATAATTGCCGAGGCGCCGTTCCCCGACAGCTTCATCGCCCTGGGCTTCGCCGCGCCGGAGGGAGCGGAGCCGACGCGTGGCTGAGATCCCCGAAAGCGCGATCAGCGAGAAGTTTCTCGCAGGCACGGGGCCGGGCGGTCAGAACGTCAACAAGGTCGCGACCGCGTGCCAGCTCCGCGTCGATGTCTTCGCGCTGGGGCTCGCGCCCGACGCCTATCGGCGGCTCAAGACGCTCGCGGGTAGCAGAATGACCTCGGCGGGCGAACTCGTCATTCTCGCACGCAGCTTTCGGACGCAGGAGGCGAACCGCGCCGACGCGCGGGCGCGCCTGAACGAACTTGTCGACGCCGCGCTCGTCCGCCCCGAACGGCGGATCAAGACCAGACCGAGCAAGGCCGCGAAGGCGAAACGCGTCGACAGCAAGAAGGCGCGGAGCGCCGTCAAGGCCGGGCGCGGACGGGTGCGCGGGTCCGACTGACGGCCGCCCGATGACCAACCTCTATCGTCTCGACGCGCCCGCGGCCGCGATCGCCGCCACGTTCGGCGCCGAGGCGGGCCACGACCCATGGACCGGCGACTATGTCGCACCCGGCCGTCCGGCACCGGTGGTCGTCAGCGATGGTCGCGGCGGATCGCGGCGTTATCTCCGCCCCAGGCTCTGGGGTGTTCCGCCGCCACCGCAGGGCACCCGGCCGGTCACTCATGTGCGCAATCTGACAAGCCCCTTCTGGATCGGCACACTGCGTCACGCCGAACTGCGCTGCCTGATCCCCGCGACGGCCTTTGCCTGTTGGTCGGGATCCGAAGGCGCTCGGCACCAGCATTGGTTCTCGGTCCCCGAGCGGCCGATCTTCGCTTTCGCCGGTATTCTCCGTCAGGGCGAGGACTGGCCCTGTTTCGCGATGCTCACAACCGACGCGAACCGGCTGGTCGCGCACCATCAGCCAAAGGGCATGCCGGTGATCTTGCACGCGAAAGATCATGCAACCTGGCTGGCGGGCGAATGGCGCACCGCGGTGGCGCTCGCCGTGCCCTTTCCCGGCCAGTTGATGGCGGTCGGCGATCGACCGCCGGTATAGGCGAATTTTACCATATCGTTTTACTTCGGAATAACCAACGGCGCCCTAAATCGGGCGAATCGAAAAACAGCCACTGGGACCAGAGCAGTGTTGGGGAATCGGGCCATCGAAACCAAAAGGGCGCCCAAGGGCGGGCGCGGCGCCGAGCGAGCGCCTGTAACCGCGCGCGCGCGCTTTCGCGAGCCGGGGCTCAACCCCTTCGACGTCGAATTGTTCGACCTTTCGTCGACCGGTTTTCGCATGGTCACCTCGTTCCGGCCGCAGATCGGCAAGCATATCTGGGTGAACCTGCCCGGGCTGCAGCCTCTGGAAGCGATCGTGCGCCGCGCCGACGGCAACGATTACGGCTGCGAATTCGTCAATCCGCTCCATGTGTCGGTGGCGGAGCATCTGCAGACGAGGCTTCGCGGCCAATAAGCGGCGGGGTCAGTCCCCGGGCGTCTCCGATTTTTTCAGGATATGCTTCCACTCGTCGGGCGTCACGCGCCCGACGGAGAGGCGCGACTGGCGGATCAGATCCATGTCGGCGAGCTTCGGATCGGCCTTGATCGCGGCGAGCGTCACCGGATGCTTCAGCGCGTGCACCGGCGCGACGCGGACGATCACCCAGGGCGCGCCCTTTTCGGCGGTCGGATCGGGCGACGCCTCCTCGGTGATCTTCATGATCCCGACGCATTCCTTGCCGATATTGCTGTGATAGAAGAGCGCCTCGTCGCCGACCTTCATCGCCATAAGGTTCAGCTTCGCGGTGTGATTGCGCACCCCGTCCCACATCCCCGTGCCGTCGGTCACGAGCTGGTCCCACGCATAGGCGTCGGGTTCGGATTTCATCAGCCAATATTGCTTTGCCATGGCGGCGGCTTAGCCGAGCCGCGCACAGGGCGAAACCGCCTTTTTCCCTTTAATCGCGAGCGGGCAGCGCCTAAATCGCGACTCATGACGCGCCTCGAAGGGCGCCACCCCTTATCAGATGGACCTGTCCCGCATGACTGCTGCCGTACCCGTCATTTCCATGTCGCTCCCCGCCGACCAGTTCGCGAAGGATTTCGGAGCGTCGTTCGAACGCTTCGGCTTCGCGATGATCACCGACCACGGCATCGACCCCGACCTGATCGACGAAGCCTGGACGAAGGCGAAGGAATTTTTCGCGCTGCCCGAAGAGGTCAAGCGCGCCTATCATATTGCGGGCGGCGGTGGCGCGCGGGGCTATACGCCGTTCGGCACCGAGATCGCGAAGGGCGCGAAGGAAGTCGACCTCAAGGAATTCTGGCACGTCGGCCGCGACCTGCCCGCGGGCCATCGTCTCGCGGCGCAGCAGCCGAACAATGTCTGGCCCGCGGAGGTCGAGGGTTTCCGCACCGCCTATGACAAGCTGTTCGCCGAATTCGACCGCGTCGGCGGCCGCCTGCTGTCGGGCATCGCCCGCTACCTCGGCCTCGCGCCCGATTTCTTCGACGATACGGTGAAGGACGGCAACAGCGTGATGCGCCTGCTTCACTATCCGCCGGTCGAGGCGCCGGCAAAGGGCATCCGCGCCGAGGCGCATGAAGATATCAACACGATCACGCTGCTGCTCGGCGCCGAAGAGGCCGGGCTCGAAATCCTCGACAAGGACGGCAGCTGGCTTCCGGTCTCGCCGCCGCCGGGCGCGATGGCGGTCAATGTCGGCGACATGCTGCAGCGGCTGACCAACAATCGCCTGCCCTCGACGACGCATCGCGTCCGCAACCCCGACGAAGGGCGCGCGAGCGTTGCGCGTTATTCGATGCCCTTTTTTCTCCATTTCCGCTCGGACTATCCGATCGAGACGCTGGAAAATTGCGTCAGCGCGTCGCACCCTGACCTCTATCCGACACCGATCACCGCCGACGAATATCTGCAGGAGCGGCTGCGCGAAATCGGGCTGAAGAAATAACGGCAAAGGCGGTTCGGGGAGCGAGCGGATGCTGCCTCTCCGAGGCGGCGGGGAGAAGAACGGCAGCTTCCGTTTACCAGCTTTCGCGGCGCACCATGGTTGCGTGAACCCGCCGCACGCCCTACATCGACCATCCAACCAACCGGAGATTTTCGTCATGGATCGCGACCTGACCGCAACGCTGCCCCGCCTTGCCGCCAGGAAAGTCCATGTTCATGCCCTCCATCACAGTCTCCCATCTCGGCTGGTCCACGCCTGACGGGCGCGCCGTCCTTTCGGACCTCGACCTTGGTTTCCGGAGCGAACGCGCCGGCCTCGTCGGGCGAAACGGTGTCGGCAAATCGACGCTGCTGCGCCTGCTGACCGGCGAGCTTTCGCCCGCCTCCGGCAACATTGCGATCGACGGCAGCATCGCGATGCTGCGTCAGACGGTGCAGGTTGCGGCACATGAAAGCATCGCCGATCTGTTCGGCGCGCGTGCCGGCCTCGCGTTGCTGCGCAAGGCCGCAGCCGGCGAAGCGAGCGTCGAAGAGATCGGCGACGCCGACTGGACGCTCGAAGCGCGGATCGACGAGGCGCTGGCGGGCATCGGATTGCCCTTGCCCGCCGATACGCCGCTCGTCGAACTGTCGGGCGGCCAGCGCACGCGCGCCGCACTCGCGGGCGCGATGTTCGCCGCGCCCGATTTCCTGCTGCTCGACGAGCCCACCAACAATCTCGACCGCGAAGGGCGGGCAGCGGTGCGCGATTTGCTCGCGGGCTGGCGCGGCGGCGCGATCGTCGTCAGCCACGACCGCGAGTTGCTCGAGGAAATGGATGCGATCGTCGAACTCACCGGCCTCGGCGCTACGCGCTACGGCGGCGGATGGAGCGCCTATCGTGCCCGCAAGGAGATCGAGCAGGCCGCAGTCGAGGCCGAGCTCGCCGGCGCAGAAAAACGCATCGAGGCGGCGCAGCGGCAGGCGCAGACGGCAACCGAGAAGCAGGATCGTCGCGATTCGCGCGGGCGGGCGAAGGCAGCGCGCGGCGACATGCCGAAAATTCTCATCGGCGGGCTGAAACGCCGCGCCGAGGAAACGCGCGCCGCGGGGAGCCGCCTTGCCGAACGGCAGCGCGACGCAGCCGAAGAGCGGTTCGCCGCCGCGCGCGCGAAGATCGAGATCGTCGATCCGCTATCGGTCGGCCTGCCCTCGACCGGCCTTCCGGCATCGCGCACCGTGCTCGCGCTCGACGACGTCACTACGGGCTATGCGAGAGGCCGTCCGGTGATCCGTAACCTGTCGCTCACCCTCACGGGGCCCGAGCGCGTCGCCGTCACCGGCCCCAATGGCTCGGGCAAGTCGACCTTGCTCGCGCTGGTTACCGGCACGCTCGCACCCTGGTCGGGACAGGTGCGCGTCGGCGTGCCTTTCGCGCTCTTCGACCAGCGCGTCGGCCTGCTCGATCCATCGCTGTCGATCGCCGACAATTTCCTGCGGCGCAACCCGGAGACGACGAACAACGAGTGCCGCGCCGCGCTCGCACGCTTCCGCTTTCGCGCGGACGCCGCCGACCGTATCGTCGGCACGCTGAGCGGCGGCCAGACGCTCCGCGCCGGCCTCGCTTGCGTTCTCGGCGCGCCCCAGCCGCCGCAGCTCCTGATCCTCGACGAGCCCGGCAATCATCTCGACATCGAATCGCTCACCGCGGTCGAAACCGGGATCGCCGCCTATGATGGCGCGCTGCTCGTCGTCAGCCACGATACGGCGTTTCTGGACGCCGTCGGGATCACGCGGACGGTCGAGCTGGGCGCGCGATAGCCAGCGCCAGCTTTTCGCCGGGACGCAGCGTCAACACCTCGACGCCGGTCGCCGTGACGGCAACGGTATGCTCGAATTGCGCCGAAAGCTTGCCATCATCGGTCACCACGGTCCAGCCGTCGGCCTCGGTCGACACCTTGCGCGTGCCCTGATTGATCATCGGCTCGATCGTGAAGGTCATGCCCTCGCGGAGCCTGAGGCCCGCTCCCCTCCGCCCGAAATTGAGGATGTTGGGCTCTTCGTGCATTTCGCGGCCGATGCCGTGGCCGCAATAGTCGCGCACAACCGAATAGCCGTTCTTCTTCGCATGACGTTCGATCGCGAAGCCGATGTCACCGAGGTGCGCGCCGGGGCGCACTTCGGCGATGCCCTTCCACATCGCTTCTTCCGCCACCCGCACGAGCCGTCGCGTCGCCGGGGGCACCTCGCCGACGATATAGGTCTTGCTCGAATCGGCGATGAAGCCATTCTTTTCGAGGGTGATGTCGAGGTTGATGATGTCGCCGCCCCGGATCACCGCATCGACGTCGGGGACGCCGTGGCAAACGACATGATTGACCGAACAGTTGAGCACATATCCATAACCATATTGCCCCTTGCTCGCCGGGCGCGCGCCGAGGTCGACGGTGATGAAGCGGTCGACGAGATCGTTGACCTCCATCGTCGTCCTGCCCGCGAGGTCGAGCGTGTCGAGCATTTCGAACACCGACGCGAGCAATTTGCCCGAAACGCGCATCAGCGCGATTTCGTCGGGGGTCTTGACCATGTCAGACGGCGGCGAGGTCGGGAAGGCGCACCTCGGCGGCGGCGAACTGCATCCGCACGATTTCGCCCAAGGTCAGCGTCGGATTGGCCTCGGCCAGCATGCCGATCTTCATCCAGTATTCGGCCTGCGCATTGATCGAACGGCACATCACCGCGCTGGCGCGGCGCACCTCTTCGTGCAACCCGTCGTCAATCTTCACGATGCCCATCGCTGTCCTCTTCGACCTTGGTATATGCGAATTATATATGATTCGTATACACCAAGGTCAAGCTGGCTTCAGCGGAAGAAGCAGTTCACCCCCGCGAACAGCGCGTCGATCGTTGCCGCTTCGCCGGGAGCGGCGAACATGCCGCCGATGAGGTTGTCGCCGGTCCCGATGCTGAACTCCTCGCCCAGCGTGCTGTCCTCGACATCGACGATCGTCACCGACGCTTTCGCCCTGGCGCGCGTCGTGCCCACCGCGATTCCGCTCATCGTCGAATAGGTCGCGGCGCCGGGTTCGTTGCCGAGGAACCAGCCGACGAACCTGCCGTCCTAGAAATTGAGCGTCATCGCGTCGTAGCGGGTGAATTCCATCGGACCCGCGCCGCATTCCTCGTTGGTGTTGCGGTCGTCCTCCTTTCCCGCGACATTGGCGAGCGCGGTCTCCGCCTGCGCACGCGGGACGCCGAAGGCGAGCAGGCTGGTCTTGCCGCTGGCCTTGTCGACGAAGCGCAGCCCTTCGCCGTCGAGACCGACCGCAGTGGTCGCGGCGTCCGGGCCGTCGTTCTTCGCTTCGGGAACCGGCGGCGCGACGGGATCGGCATCCGCGGGCGCCTTGTCGGCGGCGGGTTTGCACGCGGCGAGCAAGCCGATGATCGCGAGGGTCGTGAACTTGCGCATGCTACCTCCTGTCGCGACGCGGGGCCGCCAGCACCAGTATCGCACCGAGCGCCGCGAGCGCCATATCCTTTTGCGCATCCCAGATATCGCCCTGTTGCCCGTTGTAGCGGTCGGCGGTCTCGCCCGCGGCGACGATGGTGAGCAGCCATTCGAAGATTTCGTAGAGGCAGGATATCGCCAGGACCCAGGCAAGCACGGTCAAGGTCGCGCCGCGTGGGCCGAGCCCGCCCCGGCGCCGGGCAATTTCGGCAACGGGGACGACCGACAAGGCGCCGAAAGCGAAATGGACGAGCCGGTCGTAATGATTGCGCGTCCAGCCGAAGGCTTCCGAAAGGCTCGCGCCCGTCAGCGCGCGTGTCCAGTCATCGTAGGGCACATTGCTGTATGCGTAGCGCCCGCCGAGGGTGTGCAGCGCCATGAACGCCACGATGCACGCGAGCGACGCGGTCGAGAGCGGCCAGTGGCGGAGCAGCCAGGGCGATGCAACGAGCAGCAGCATGGTCGGGATGTGCTGGAGCAGCGCGACGTCGGGATAGGGCTGATCGATCTGCGCGACGAGCAGCAGCGCGACGAGCAGGCCGAGCAGGCGGCGCTGCGCGGGCGGGATCGCGGCGATCACCAGCGCAGCGACATGCAACTGAGCCCCGCATCGATATGCGCGATCTGGTCGGTCGGGAGCGGGCGGAACTCGAGGCCGCGTGCGGCGAGCAAGGCGTGGGTCGCGGTCCAGCGGTCGCCGACGAGGATGGTATCGCGGATACGCAGGATGTTCGCGGCCGCTTCCTCGCCCGGCGGGGTCGTCACGACCTCCAGCCCCGCGAACTGCGGACAATCGGCGAGCGCGGGCACGGCGAGGATCGTCCCCGCGTCGATCAGCCCGCAGCCGGTCTTGAAGTGGAGCACGCCCGGCGGGGTTTCGGCGATTTCGGCGCGGTAGCCGAGCTGGCCGAGCAAGCCCGCGAGTTCTTCGGCACCGTTGCGGTCGGTGCGCGCGGAAAGGCCGATGATCACCCGGTCGGCGAGGCGCAATATGTCGCCGCCGTCGGCGTATCCCGGGCCGGTCATTTCGAGAAGGCGGCTGTGATGCGCGGCGAGGGCACCGCGGATATGCGCGACCTCGCCCGCGCGGCTCGGCGCGCCGGGACGGAGCAGGATCGCGCCCCCGGGAAAGGTCAGCGCGACGTCCTCGGTGAAGAGCGCGTCGGGAAAGTCGTCCAGCGGATCGAGGGCTTCGACCGCGAGCCCCAGGTCGCGTAGCGTCGCGACATAGGCTTCATGCTCGGCGAGGAGGCCGTAGAAGTCGGGATCGGGCCCGCCATCGGCGCGGATGCCCTTGACCGCCGAGCGGGCGGGGGTGCGGCACAGGGCGTGGGTGAAAGCATAGGGGCTGGTCATCCCCCATCCCTACCCGTTCGCATCCCGAAGTCGAGATGCGAACGGGGAGAGGTTCGGGCTCAGCCCTTCTTGAGGTGGCGGCGGCCGAGCAGTTCGGCGATCTGCACCGCGTTCAGCGCTGCGCCCTTGCGGAGGTTGTCGCTGACGCACCAGAGGTTGAGACCGTTTTCGACCGTCGGGTCCTCGCGGACACGCGACACGAAGGTCGCGAAGTCGCCGACCGCTTCGACGGGGGTGATATAGCCGCCGTCCTCGCGCTTGTCGTGGAGCACGACGCCCGGCGCCTCGCGCAGGATGCGCTGCGCGTCCTCGGCCGACAGCTCATCCTCCATCTCGATGTTGATCGCCTCCGAATGGCCGACGAAGACGGGAACGCGGACGCAGGTCGCGGTGACCTTGATCTTCGGATCGAGGATCTTCTTGGTCTCGACAACCATCTTCCACTCTTCCTTGGTCGAGCCGTCGTCGAGGAATTTGTCGATGTGCGGGATGACGTTGAAGGCGATCTGCTTGGTGAACTTGCTGATGTCCTTCTCGTCGCCGACGAAGATCTGGCGCGTCTGGTTCCACAGCTCGTCCATGCCCGCCTTCCCCGCGCCCGACACCGACTGATAGGTCGAGACGACGACGCGCTTGATCTTCGCGGCGTCGTGGAGCGGCTTCAGCGCGACCACCATCTGCGCCGTCGAGCAATTGGGGTTCGCGATGATGTTGCGCGCCGTATAGCCGTCGATCGCCTCCGGGTTCACCTCGGGCACGATCAGCGGCACGTCGGGGTCCATGCGGTAGAGCGACGAGTTGTCGATCACGACGCAGCCGGCCGCAGCCGCCTTGGGCGCGTGGATCGCGGTCGCGTCGCTGCCGATCGCGAAAATCGCCATGTCCCAGCCCGACCAGTCGAAATTCTCGATATTCTGGCACTTCACGGTTTTGCCGGTATCGCCGATTTCGATCTCGTCGCCCTGGCTGCGCGACGATGCGACCGCCGCCAGTTCGTCGTAAGGAAATTCGCGCTCGGCGAGAATGGCGAGCACTTCGCGCCCGACATTGCCCGTGGCCCCGGCGACAACGATACGATAACCCATTTACTCACTCCTCAAGGCAAGAACCCGGTTGAAAACGTAACTTGAACTCAGACCTTCCAGCGGAAGTGGCCGGTCAGCTTGTGCTTAAACAGCGCATCCTCCTCGCGGGTGCCGCCGCCGATATTGTGGAGGACGAGCGGCACGCCGGTCGTATCCCTGCGGTCGGACACGATGCCGGTGTGCGGCAGACGGCCCCCGACTATCTGGGTGAAGATATCGCCCGGTCGCCAGTCGGCGGGATCGTCGGTGACGGGGAGCGAGGCTCCCTGCCGCCGCCAGTAGGTGGCGAGATTGGGCACGCGGCGGTGGTCGATGTTGCGATCGGGGCGACCGAGGCCCCAGTTTTTCGGGTAGGCTCCGAAATTGGCGCGCATGTCGGCGTTTACAAGGGCCTGCAGATCGGCGCCGAGCGCATCGCGGAAGGCGCGGATCACGACATCGGTGCACACGCCCTTGGCGCGGTCGACGTCGCCGTTCGGGAAACGGAGGACCGTGTAGGCCGGATCATAGCGCAGTGTCACCCCGACCTGCCGCCGCGCCGCGGTCACCAGCCGCTGCGCATTGGTGAGCGCCATCGCCTCGCCCGACACGCCGAATGCGAGCACCGCGCCGATGAAGGCGCGCCGCGTCGGCTGGAAGGGGAGGACGGACTGCTGCATCAAATTCGCTTTGCCCAAAAGAAAACGACCGGCTCTGCCTGTTGGCGGAACCGGTCGTTTTTGAAAGCTGTTTCGGCTTTGGGTGAGAGAAGCTCTCCTTAGCCTTCGCCGGCTTCCGACCGGTATTCGCGGCGCTCCGCAATACGTGCCGATTTACCAGTGCGCCCGCGCAGATAGTAAAGTTTCGCACGACGGACAGCGCCCTTGCGGACGACGGTAATGCTGTCGATGTTGGGCGAGTAGAGCGGGAAGACGCGCTCGACACCTTCGCCGAACGACATCTTGCGCACGGTGAAGTTGGAGCCCATGCCCTTGTTCGAGCGTGCGATGCACACGCCTTCGAAATTCTGGACGCGGGTGCGTTCGCCTTCGACCACCTTCACGCCGATCTTCAGCGTGTCGCCGGGGCGGAATTCGGGGATCGTCTTGCCGGCCTTGGCAATTTCTTCGGCTTCGATCGTCTGGATGAGGTTCATGTCCTCTAGTCCTTTTCTTTTCGCCGCGCGCCAGAGGCAGGTCGGTCCCGAGCATCGACATGACGCTCCCAAAGGTCCGGCCTGCGTAACCGTGTATGATCTTGTGCCTGTTGTTTCCGCCAGGCGGCGATCTTCGCATGATCCCCCGATCGCAGCACTTCGGGGATCGTGCGCCCTTCCCA